>NZ_JBIAFO010000013.1:0-200780 GCF_042869355.1 Streptomyces sp. NPDC007088 | reverse complement strand
CCCTGGGCCCCCCCCCGCGCCCCCCGCCCGGGGCGGGGGGCGCGGGGGCCCCCCCCCCCCCCCCCGGCGGGGGGGCGGCGCGCCCCCCCGGGCCCCCCCCCCGGGGGGCCCGCCCCCCCTCGCCGTACGGTGGACAGCCGGACGTCAGTGCTGCCCCGGGGTGTAGTGCCCCGGCACCATGCGGGTCGTGACGGCGAAGCGGTTCCACGCGTTGATCGCCGTGATCGCGGCGAGCAGGTGGGCCAGCTCCGTCTTGTCGAACTCGGCGGCGGCCTTCTCCCACACCTCGTCGGGCACGAAGCCCTCGGTCAGGACGGTGATCGCCTCGGCCAGCCCGATCGCGGCGATCTCGCGCGAGGTGTAGAAGTGCTTCGACTCCTCCCACGCGCTGAGCTGCACGATCCGCTCGACCGATTCGCCGGCGGCCAGCGCGTCCTTCGTGTGCATGTCGACGCAGAAGGCGCAGTGGTTGATCTGCGAGGAACGGATCTTCACCAGTTCCAGGATGGTCGGGTCGATGTTCTTCCGGGTCGCGGCGTCGAGCCGGACCATCGCCTTGTAGACCTCGGGGGCGTGCTCGGCCATGCTCAGCCGCGGGGTGTGCTCCGGGAGGTATGTACCGGACGCGGACTTCGAGTCGTTCTGCTGGGCTTCGTTCGTGCTCATGACTCCACCTTAGGGAGCGGGCGGCCCGCGTGTATGGTCCATTCCCATGTCGGATTCATGGGCCAATGGCGGGGTCGACCTCCACCTCGACACCTCGGTGCGGGCGGCGGCGGAAGGCGGCGACGCGGGGACGCGGCGCGCGGGGGTGCGCGCCGCGCTCATGGCGGCGCTGCGCGAGGCGGTCCGCTCGGGCCGGCTCGCGCCCGGCACCCGGCTGCCCTCCTCGCGCGGCCTCGCCGCCGACCTCGGCCTCGCCCGCAACACCGTCGCCGACGCCTACGCGGAGCTGGTCGCCGAGGGCTGGCTCACCGCCCGTCAGGGCTCCGGTACCCGGGTCGCCGCGCGCACCTCGCCGCTGCCCGAACCCCGCCCCGTACGCCCGGCCCGCGCCCGGCCCCGCCCCGTCCACGACCTCAAGCCCGGCAGCCCCGACCTGGCCTCCTTCCCGCGCTCCGCATGGCTGCGGGCCGCCCGCAAGGCGCTGAGCCTCGCGCCCAACGACGCGTTCGGCTACGGCCACGGGGGCGGGCGCCCGGAACTGCGCGAGGCCCTCGCCGACTACCTGGCCCGCGCCCGGGGCGTACGCACCTCGCCGGACCGGGTCCTGGTGTGCGCCGGCTTCGGCCAGGGCCTGCGGCGGATCGCCGGCTGGCTGTACCGGCGCGGGGCCCGCGAGATCGCCGTGGAGGCGTACGGGCTCGACATCCACTGGAAGATCCTCACCGAGGCCGGGCTGCGGGTGCGCCCCCTGCCCTTCGACGCGCTCGGCACCGATCCCGCCCCGCTCGGCGAGGCCGACGCCGTCCTGCTCACCCCGGGCCACCAGTTCCCGACCGGCGGCGCGCTGCACTCCGACCGCCGGGCCGCCGTCGTCGACTGGGCCCGGGAGCGGGGCGCGCTGATCCTGGAGGACGACTACGACGGGGAGTTCCGCTACGACCGGCAGCCCGTCGGCGCGCTCCAGGGACTCGACCCCGACCACGTCGTCTACCTCGGCACCGCCAGCAAGTCCCTGGCCCCCGGGCTGCGCCTGGGCTGGACGGTCCTGCCGCACGCCCTCGCCCGGGAACAGCGGGCCGACGCCTACGCGGACACCGGCTGGAGCGTCGGCACCACCGAACAGCTGACCCTCGCGGAGTTCCTGACCTCCGGCGCCTACGACCGCCACGTGCGCGCGATGCGGCTGCGCTACCGCCGTCGCCGCGACGAACTCGTCGCCGCGATCGCCGAACGCGCCCCCGACGTACGCGTCGACGGGATCGCCGCCGGGCTGCACGCCGTCCTCGTCCTGCCCGAGGGCACCGAGCACTCCGTCGTCCAGGCGGCGACCTGGCAGGGCCTCGCCCTGGAGGGCCTGAGCCGCTTCCGCCACCCCGACGGCGACTTCTCCGGCCCCCGCGCCAGCGACGGCCTCGTCGTCGGCTTCGGCACCCCGCCCGACCACGGGTGGACGAGGGCCCTGGAGGCGCTGTGCCGGGTGCTGCCGTGAGGCGCGGGGCCGGGCCCCGGCGGCGCGCCGCGTCGCCGGTCCCCGGGCGGGGGACTGGCGGGTTCCGGGCCCAGTCCTTACGCTGAGCGCCGGTTGTGAAGGTCCGTGGCGGGGGCACACGGAACGCGCGGGCCGCGGTGAGGCGCTCGGCGGCCTCCGCGCGTACGGCAGCCACCGCGCGCACCGGCCCGCACACGCGCCCGGCGCGAGGAACGAAGACGGTCAAGGCCACAGGTACGGGGGAGTACATGACGCAGACACAGCGCGCGCCGCGCGGGGCGGACGGCGCCGGAGGGACGAGCACCGGCCCGGAGGGCGGCGAGGACCTCGCGCGGGCCGCCGCCGGGAGTCTCGCCGCTCCGCGCCGGCTGCGGTCGAGCACGGTCGTCCTCGGCGGCATGGGGGTCCTCGCGATGGCGCTCGCCGCGTGCGGCAGCGACCCCGACCGGCGGTGCGTGGACCGCGACAGCTACACCGTCGACGGCTACAAGATCCTCGGCTCCAAGGACTGCAAGCCCTCCGGGGGCGGCAAGGGCAAGAGCGCCAAGGCCGGTGGCGTCACCGCGGCCCGGCCCGCCTGGTACTACGACTCCGACGTCCACGGCAGCCGCGCGAGCGACGGCACCTTCTCCCGCGACGGGGCCATACAGCGCGGCGGTCTGGGCTGCGACGACGACGATGACGACGGCGGCAGCGGCGGCGGCTGACCAGCGGGGGGCGGCACAGCCGCCGGGCGGGGGCGGGAGGCGGCCCCCACGGGCGGGCCGCCGCCGGACGCGCGACAACGGACGCGCGACAACGGACATACGACAGCGGGCTTTCGGCAACGGACGTACCACAGCGGGTTTTCGGCAACGAAGGTACGGCACCGAAGGTAGGGCAACGAACGTACGGCGACGGACGTACGACGACGGGGGACAGGCACACCATGCGGCGCCACACCATCGCACCACGGCCGGGCTGGCAGCAGATCGTCGAGGAGCAGGGGCTGATCTATCCCCTCACCCGCTACCCGGACGACTCGCTGCGCCCCTACTGGGACGAGAGCGCCTACTACGCGTTCACCCTCCCGGAGGTCGAGGCGCTGGAGGAGGTGGTCGAGGAACTGCACGCCATGTGCCTGGCCGCCGCCGCGTTCATCGTCGAGAAGGACCGCTTCCACGACCTCGGCCTCACCGACCCCCGGCAGGTTGAGCTGGTCGCGGAATCCTGGCGGCGGCGGGCCGAACTCCCGTCCCTGTACGGCCGTTTCGACCTGCGGTACGACGGGAGCGGCCCCGCCAGGCTCCTGGAGTACAACGCCGACACACCTACCTCCCTCGTGGAGGCGGCCAGCCCCCAGTGGTTCTGGATGGAGGACCGCTTCCCCGGCGCCGACCAGTGGAACTCGCTGCACGAACGGCTCGTCGCCGCGTGGAAGAACCAGTCCGCGCTGCTCCCGCCGGGCCCCGTGTACTTCGCGCACTCCGTGGCCGACAAGCTCGGCGAGGACCTCATGACGGTCGCCTACCTGCGGGAGACCGCCGAACAGGCGGGCCTGGAGACCGAGGCCATCGCGATGGAGGACATCGGCTGGGACCCGCTGTCGGGACGGTTCGTCGATCTCGGCCTCAAGTTCGTCCGCAGCTGCTTCAAGCTCTACCCGTGGGAGTGGCTCGCGACCGACCGCTTCTCCGGCCACGTCCAGGACACCCTGGACAACGGCGGCGGCACCGGCTCCACGCTGTGGATCGAACCGGCCTGGAAGATGCTGCTCTCCAACAAGGCGCTGCTCGCGATCCTGTGGGAGCTGTACCCCGGCCACCCCAACCTGCTGCCCGCCTACCTCGACGGCCCCCGCGAACTCGCCACCACGACCGGCTGGGTCGCCAAGCCCCTGCTGGGCCGCGAGGGCGCCGGGGTCACCGTGCACGAGGCGGGCACCCCCGTACCCGTCCGGGCCCCGGAGGCGGAGGCGTGCTGCTACCAGGCGCTCGCCCCGCTGCCCGAGTTCGACGGCAACCGGGTCGTGCTCGGCGCCTGGGTGGTCGAGGACGAGGCGGCGGGCCTCGGCATCCGCGAGTCGGCCGGCCTCGTCACCGACGAGTACGCGCGCTTCCTGCCGCACGTCATCCTCTGAGAGCCCCCGGGCCCCCGGGCCCCCGGTGGCGCGGGGTGGTGGCCTCACGGCCGCCGGGACAGCACCTCCCGCAACCGCGCGAGGCCCCAGTCGAGGTCCTCCTCGCTGATCACCAGCGGCGGGGCGAGCCGGATCGTCGAACTGTGCGTGTCCTTGACCAGCACGCCCCGTTCCATGAGCCGCTCGGAGATCTCCCGCCCCGTGCCGTACGAGGGGTCGACGTCCACCCCGGCCCACAGGCCGCGCCCGCGCACCGCCCGCACCGCGTCGCCCTCCTCGGCGAGCAGGCCCAGCGCGTGGTGCAGGCGGTGGCCCAGCTCCGTCGCCCGGCGCTGGAACTCGCCGCTCTCCAGCAGGCCGATCACCTCCAGCGCCACCGCGCAGGCCAGCGGGTTCCCGCCGAAGGTCGAACCGTGCTCTCCGGGGCGGAACACGCCGAGCACCGGCCAGGAGGACACGACGGCCGAGACCGGGACCACCCCGCCGCCCAGCGCCTTGCCCAGCACGTACATGTCGGGGACGACGCCCTCGTGCTCGCAGGCGAAGGTGCGCCCGGTGCGGCCCAGGCCCGACTGGATCTCGTCGGCGATGAACAGCACCCCGCGCTCCCGGGTCAGTTCGCGCACCCCCGGCAGGTAGCCCTCGGGCGGCACGATGACCCCGGCCTCGCCCTGGACCGGCTCCAGCAGCACCGCCACCGTGTTGTCCGTGAGCGCCTCGCGCAGCGAGGTCAGGTCGCCGTACGGGACGATGTCGAAGCCCGGGGTGTACGGACCGTAGTCGGCGCGGGCCTCGTGGTCGGTCGAGAAACTCACGATGGTCGTGGTCCGGCCGTGGAAGTTGTTGCCCGCCACGACGATCTTGGCCATGCCCTCGGGTACGCCCTTGACCCGGTAGCCCCATTTGCGCGCCGTCTTCACCGCCGTCTCGACGGCCTCCGCGCCGGTGTTCATCGGCAGTACCGCCTCCATGCCGCACAGCGCCGCGAGCCGGGTGCAGAAGTCCGCGAAACGGTCGTGGTAGAAGGCGCGCGAGGTGAGCGTGACCCGGTCCAGCTGGGCCTTCGCCGCCTCGATCAGCCGGCGGTTGCCGTGCCCGAAGTTGAGCGCCGAGTAGCCGGCCAGCATGTCCAGGTAGCGGCGGCCCTCGATGTCCGTCATCCACGCGCCCTCGGCCTCGGCCACGACGACCGGCAGCGGGTGGTAGTTGTGCGCGCTGTGCGCCTGCGCGGCGGACACCGCCCCGGCGGTCGCGGGGGTGATCGCGCCGGCCGGCTTCTCGGGGTGCTGGCCGGGGGGAAGGTGGCTCGACACGGGGTCTCCGTCCGTCCGAAGTACGGGGCTGGGCCGGTGGGTCCGGCGGGTTGCGTGCCCCTCGTTGTATCCTCGCGCGCCCCGCGGGAGAGGGAACCCCCCGTGCGTGGGCGCGCCCGGACGAACACCCCGTGCGTGGCCGCGCCCGGCCGGACGCCGTACGTGGGTGCGCCGGACGGCTGGCCGACGCCCGCCACCCCGTCCCGCCAGCCGTCCCGGACCCCCGTCCCGGACCCCCGTCCCGTCCCGCCCCGCCTCAGTCCCGCCCGACCGCGTATCCCGGCACCGAGGGCCAGCGCACCGTGAGGACGACCGACTCCTCCTCCGCCGTCCACGAGTGGTCCACGCCCCGGCCCCACACCACGTAGTCGCCCTGTTCCTCCAGCAGGACGCTGCGGCCGGGCAGCTCGACCCGGAAGCGGCCGCTGATCAGGACGAGCAGCGCCTCCCTGACCTCCCCGCGCACCCACTCGGCCCGGGTGTCGCCCGGCGGGTGCACGCCCCACTTGATCTCCACGGCCTCGCTGTGTCGGGGATCTCCCTCGGGCTTGAAGTGGCCCAGCAGCCACCCCCGGTCCAGCGCCGCGTCCTTACCCGCCTTGCCCACGTACACCTGTTCCGCGCCGACGGGCCCCGGGGCCCGCGTTCCGCTCTCGTTCATGGACCGGACGCTACCGGGAGGACCGGCCGCACCTCGAACGGGAGCGCGAAGCCCGCGCGGGAGGCCGTGGAGGGCGGAGGGACGAGGTCCCGGACGCGGGCGCCGAAACGCGCCCGACGGGTGCGCGGCACCTGTCCCCGGACCGTGAGAGGCACCTGAGAGAATGGGCGCCATGGCCTCTGAACGTTCTCGTGTGCTCTCCGGAATCCAGCCCAGCGCGGGCTCGTTCCACCTCGGCAACTACCTCGGCGCGGTCCGCCAGTGGGTGGCGCTCCAGGAATCGCACGACGCCTTCTACATGCTGGCCGACCTGCACGCGATCACCGTGCCGCAGGCCCCGGCCGACCTGCGCGCCAACACCCGGCTCGCCGCCGCGCAGCTCCTGGGCGCGGGCCTGGACCCCGAGCGCTGCACCCTGTTCGTGCAGAGCCACGTCCCCGAGCACGCCGAACTGGGCTGGGTCATGAACTGCCTCACCGGCTTCGGCGAGGCGTCCCGGATGACGCAGTTCAAGGACAAGTCCGCGAAGCAGGGCGCCGAGGGCACCACGGTCGGCCTCTTCACCTACCCCGTGCTCCAGGTCGCCGACATCCTCCTCTACCAGGCCCATCAGGTCCCGGTCGGCGAGGACCAGCGCCAGCACATCGAGCTGACCCGGGACCTCGCGGAGCGTTTCAACGGACGGTACGGGGAGACCTTCACGGTCCCGGACGCGTACATCCTGAAGGAGACCGCGAAGATCTACGACCTCCAGGAACCGGCCAACAAGATGAGCAAGTCGGCCTCCTCGCCCAAGGGCCTGATCAACCTCATGGACGAGCCGAAGGCGACGGCCAAGAAGGTGAAGAGCGCGGTCACCGACACCGACACCGTCGTGCGCTACGACCCGGTGGGCAAGCCCGGCGTCAGCAACCTGCTCGGCATCTACTCCAACCTGACCGGCGCGAGCGTCGCCGAGCTGGAGGAGAAGTACGAGGGCAAGATGTACGGCGCGCTCAAGACGGACCTCGCCGAGGTCGTCGTGGACTTCGTCACCCCGTTCCGCACCCGCACCCAGGAATATCTGGACGACCCCGAGACGCTGGACTCGATCCTGGCCAAGGGCGCCGAGAAGGCGCGCGCCGTCGCCGCCGAGACCCTCGCCCAGGTGTACGACAAGGTGGGATTCCTCCCGGCCAAGCGCTGAGCCGGACCGCGCCCGCCGGTGAGCGGCCGGCGGGCGCCCGCCCCGCGCACGGCTCACGCGCTCGGCGCGTGCGGCGCACGGGCCGCGCGTGACACCAGGCACACACCGTGGGGCTTGGCCGTGCGCGGCCCCGAGCGCGACACTGGCCGTACGGCGGGGGTACAGGACACACGAGCGGGGCCGGCGGGACTGGCCCGGCGCCGGACCGGTGGGACGGCCCGGCGGGGCGGCCCGGCCCCGGGCCGCAGAACTGAACCGAAGAGATCGGAGTAGGACGTGGGGACCGTAACGCTCGGCGTTTCGATCGCGGTCCCGGAGCCTTACGGCAGCCGGCTCCAACGGCTGCGCGCGGACTTCGGTGATCCCGCTGCGCACGGCATCCCCACGCACATCACGCTGCTCCCGCCGACCGAGGCGGACACCGGCGTCCTGCCCGCCGTCGAGACGCATCTCGCGGAGGTCGCCGCGGCCGGGCGCGCCTTCCCGATGCGGCTGTCCGGCACGGGCACCTTCCGGCCGGTCTCCCCGGTCGTCTACGTCCGCGTCGTCGAGGGCGCGGACGCCTGCACCTGGCTCCAGAAGCAGGTCAGGGACGCCTCCGGGCCGATCGCGCGGGAACTCCAGTTCCCCTACCACCCGCACGTCACCGTCGCCCACGGCATCGCGGAGGACGCGATGGACCGCGCCTTCGAGGAGCTGTCGGACTACTCGGCCGCCTGGGACTGCACCGGCTTCGGCCTGTACGAACAGGGCGCCGACGGGGTGTGGCGGCAGCTGCGGACCTTCTTCTTCGGCGCCGCCGGCGTGCCCGCGCAGGCCGGGGCCCCCACGAGCGAGGGCAGCCACCCCATCGGCTGAGCCCGGGGCCGCACCCGCCGCCCCGGGCGCGGCCCCGTGTCCCGCTCGCCCCCGTGTCCCGCTCGCCCCCGTGTCCCGTTCGCCCCCGTGTCCCGTTCGCCCCGCGTCAGGTCACAGCGGCAGACGCCGGAACAGGGCGCGCGGCACGTGCCGCACCCCGGCCATGACGAACCGCAGCAGGCCGGGCACCCACACCGTCTCCGCGCCGCGCCGCAGCCCCAGCTCGATGGCCTCGGACACCGCCTCCGGGGTCGTGGACAGCAGCCCCTCGTCCGGTCCCACCGCCTTGCGCGAACGCACCGGGCCCGGCCGTACGACCATGACCCGCACCCCGGTCCCGTACAGCGCGTCGCCGAGGCCCTGCGCGAAGGAGTCGAGCCCCGCCTTCGAGGAGCCGTAGATGAAGTCGGACCTGCGGGCCCGCTCCCCGGCCACCGAGGACAGGACGACGAGCGTGCCGTGGCCCTGCGCCTGGAGCGCCATCCCGCACACCAGGCCCGCCGAGACCGCGCCCGTGTAGTTGGTCTGCGCGACGCGGACGGCGGCCGGCGGGTCGGCCTCGTCGTTGAGCTGGTCGCCCGCCACCCCGAAGGCCAGCAGGACGAGGTCCACGGGCCCCTCCGCGAACACCTTGCCGAGGGACTCCTCGTGCCCGCCGGGGTCCAGCGCGTCGAAGGCGACGGTGTGCACCCGCGCGCCCAGCGCCCGCAGTTCGCGGGCCGCCGCGTCCAGCGCGGGGGAGAGCCGGCCGGCCAGCCACACCGTGCGGGTGCGGCGGCCGATCATCCGCCGGGCCGTGGCGAGACCCAGCTCGGAGGTGCCGCCCAGGATCAGCAGGGAGCGGGGCGGTCCGATCGCGTCCTTCATGGGCCGGGCTCCTCCAGAGGGAGAGGGGGCAGGGAACCTGACGGCGACCGTATCGCCGCACACCATCCGAATACGCCCAAATCGACGCATAGCTCACCGGATCGGACTATCGCGGGGGGCGGGGGCGGCGTGCCGGAGTGCCGGGCCCGGGTCGCGGGCAGATGTCGGCGTGAACCTGGCGGCCGTGCCCCTTTTCCGGGGTACCCCCGAGAGAACGGCGCTCCCCCGGAGGGCGGACACGGCATGGACTTCCTCACCAGACTTCCCGGCGTCGGGCCGTACATCGCACGCGCGATGCGGACCCACGTCTACCGCGCCTACGAACGGCTCGACGCCGTGAAGTGGACGCGGCTGGCCGCCGCGATGACCTTCACCAGCTTCCTCGCGGTCTTCCCGCTCATCTCGGTGGCCGCCGCGCTCGTCGCGGGCACGGTGGGCCCCGACGAGGTCGCCGACCTCCAGGACCGGGTCAAGGAGCAGATCCCCGGCATCGCCGACCAGCTCGACCTCCAGGGACTCGTCGACAACGCGGGCACGGTCGGCGTCGTCGCCGGTGCGCTGCTGCTGTTCACCGGGATCAACTGGGTCGGCTCGATGCGCGAGTGCCTGCGCGTGGTGTGGGAGGTCCCCGAGGACGAGGGCAACCCGCTGCTGCGCAAGGTCAAGGACGCGGGGGTCCTCGTGGGCCTGGGCGGCGCCGGACTGCTCTCGGCGGCCGCCTCCACGCTCTCCTCCACCGCGATCGGCTGGAGCGCCCGGCAGCTCGGCATCGAGGAGAGCGGCGCCGGGGGCGTTCTGCTGCGGGTCCTGGCCTTCGCGGTCGCCGTCCTCGCGGACTTCCTGCTGCTCCTGTACGTCCTGAGCCTGCTGCCCGGAGTGCACCCGGACCGGCGTTCGCTGGTCTTCGCCTCCGCGATCGGCGCGATCGGCTTCGAACTGCTGAAACTGCTGATCGGCGGCTACATCAGCGGCGTCGCCGCGAAGAACACGTACGGGGCCTTCGGCGTCCCCGTGGCGCTGCTCCTGTGGATCAACTTCACCGCGAAACTGCTCCTGTACTGCGCGGCCTGGTCGGCGACGAAGCACACGCGGGACATGAAGGAGGAACTGGCGGACGGCGACCCGCTCGTCCCCGAGGAGCCGGGCGGACCGGAGCGGCCGGCCGGACCGGAGCGGCCGGAGGGCCCGATCGCGAAGGTTCCGGAGATCCCCGAGGGCGCGGAGGCCCCGGAGGCCCCCCGGGACGCGCGGGAGACGGCCGTACGTCCCGTCGCCCCCGCCGCGCCCCGCGAGGCGAACGGCGCGACCCGTGCGGCGAGTGCGAAGCGGGGCCCGGCCGGGGAGGGCTGAACGGGGCGGGCGGGCCCTCGGGAGGGGGCCCGCCCGCCGCTGCCTCAGCCCTGTCCGCCGCCCCCGCCCGGGAGCGGACGCCGCCGCCGTACGACGTACACGACGCCGCCCAGGACGACGAGCGTGCCGCCGGTGATCGCGAGGGCCGTGCCCAGGCCGCCGGACTCCTCGGCGGGACCGGAGGCGGAGGCCTGGCCGGCCCCGCCCGCCCTGCTGCCGCCGTGCGCGCCCTCCCGCTTCGCGCGCGCCTTCGCCTGCTCGGCGAGGACGCTGCGCGGGGCGACCAGCTCACCGACCGGGGTGACCTTCCCGTCGGCCGCGAAACCCCAGTCGAGCAGCCGCCCGGCCTCCTTGTAGACGGCCTGGGGCTCGTCCGGCTCGGGGTGCATGACGGTGACCAGGAGCTGCCGGCCACCGCGCTGGGCGAGCCCCGTGTAGGTCGCGCCCGCGTTGGTCGTGTTGCCGTTCTTGACGCCCGCGATGCCCGGGTACTTGTCGAGACCGGGGGCGCCGGTCAGCAGGCGGTTGGTGTTCTGGATGCCGAAGTGCTCGCGCTTCCGGGTGTCCTCGGCGCTCTTGGCGCCCGACTGCCCCGACCCGGCCTGCCCCGTCGTCGCCCCGGCCCCGGCGTCCTGGTCCCGGTCCTCGTCCTTCTTGCCCTTCTTCGCGTACAGCCCGGGGAAGTCGGCGTAGGCGGTCGAGCAGTACTCCCGGAAGTCCTTCTTCTGCAGGCCGCTGCGGGCGAACAGCGTCAGGTCGTACGCGCTCGACACCTGGCCCTTCGCGTCGTACCCGTCCGGGGTGACGACGTGCGTGTCCTCGGCCTGGAGGTCGTGCGCGTGCTCCTGCATGTCCTTGACGGTCGCGTCGACCCCGTGGTTCATCGAGGACAGGACGTGCACCGCGTCGTTGCCCGAGCGCAGGAACACGCCGAGCCACAGATCGTGCACCGAGTACGGCAGGTCCTCCTTGATGCCGACCAGACTGGACCCGGCGCCGATCCCCGCGAGGTCGTTCAGGCTGACCCGGTGCACTTGGTCCTTCGGGAACTTCGGCAGCAGGGTGTCCGCGAACAGCATCTTCAGCGTGCTGGCCGGGGCGAGGCGCCAGTGCGGGTTGTGCGCCGCGAGGATCTGCCCGGACTCGGCGTCGGCGACCAGCCAGGACCGCGCGGACACCTTCTTCGGCAGCGCGGGCGCCCCGGCCTTCGGCCGCACCTGCGTACCGGGGCGGGCCAGCCGCGCCCCGCCCACGTCGGACATCGCCGCCGGGGGCCGGGGTGCCTCCGGCTTCCGGGGGCCCTCGTCCGCGAAGGCGGCGGTGGCGAACGCGGGGGTCACGGACAGCACGGACAACAGGGACAGTACGGAGGCGCGGGCGATCCAGGAGGGCGCCGACGCGGGCTTTTTGGAGGCAGGCACGCTCAGGAACGTACCTTCCGTGGCGGCGGGGGCAAGTCGCGAGCCCCTGATCACTGGGCCGTCCGCAGTACGCCCCCGCGTGTGCGCCGCCTTCGCCGTCCGCTCCTGCGGTACGGGCGTCCCCCGGCCGGCCGCCCCGTCCCGCGCACCCCCGCGAAGGGCGGCGCGACCCCGGCGCGATACTGGGAGCATGAAGCTCAGCCGCCCCCTCTCCTGGTTCCTGCTCGCTTTCGGGGTGTGGAGCTGGATCATCTGGATCACTTTCGCGAAGAATCTCTGGAAGGACGGGAGCGGCCTCGCCTTCGACGACGCCGGAGACCCGACCGCCTACTTCTGGGTCCACCTGCTGCTCGCGGTGGTGTCCTTTGTTCTTGGGACGGTTGTAGGCGCCATCGGGTTCCGGGGCCTGCGCGCCCTCCGGAAGGCCGACCTCCCGGTGTGAGGCCCTGACCGGGCCGGCGGCGCCCCCCGGGGGGAACCCGGCGGCCCCGCGAACCGCTGCGGGAACCCCGCCCCCGGGCGGCCCGTTGACGCGGCATGGTCATTCTCTTCGCGGCGGCCGGGCTCGTCGCGCTCGCCGTGCTCGCCGCCCTGCACCGGTACCTGTGGCGCAGGCTCGTACGCGACACGACAGCGGGCCCCGGACCCGCCCGCCGACTGGGCACGGCGCTCTTCGTGGCCGGTCCCGTCCTGATGGTCGCGGCGATGGCGGGCAGCCGCTCCGGTCTCCCCTTCCGGGTGCAGCAGGTCCTGGCCTGGCCCGGCTTCCTGTGGGCGGCCCTCGCGCTCTACCTCCTCCTCGCCGTGCTGGCCGGGGAACTGCTGCGCCCCCTCCTCATACGGGTGACGCGCCGCCGTACCACCCTTACGAGTGAGGAGGAGGACGAGATCCGGGCGGGCCGGGGGGCGGAGCGCGCCGGGGTGACCGTGGGCGCGGAACAGGGGCCGGCGGCCGCCGAACCACCGGAGGGGACGCGGACGGGGGCCGCGCCCCCGGCCCCGGCCCCGGCCCCGGCGGTGGAGGAGGCCGGGCCGGTCCCGGCGGTGGGGGAGGCCGGGCCCCCGGCTTCCCGCCCGGCCCCCTCCCGCCGTCTGTTCGTGTCGCGGATCGTCGGGGGAGCGGCGGCGGCCGCCGCCGTGGGGACCGTCGCGCAGGGGACGTACGGGGTGCTGCGCGGCCCACGCGTCAAGGACGTCACGATTCCGCTGACGAAGCTGCCGCGCTCGGCGCACGGCTACCGGATCGCCGTGGTCAGCGACATCCACCTGGGCCCGGTCCTCGGCCGCGCGCACACCCGGCGCGTCGTCGACACGATCAACGCGACGCAGCCGGACCTCGTCGCGGTGGTCGGGGACCTCGTGGACGGCTCGGTGGCCGACCTCGGACCGGCCGCCGAACCCCTCAGCCAACTGCGGTCCAGGCACGGGAGCTACTTCGTCACGGGTAACCACGAGTACTACTCGGGCGCCGACGAGTGGATCGACGAGGTACGGGAGCTGGGCCTGCACCCGCTGGAGAACGCCCGCGTGGAACTGCCCGGCTTCGACCTCGCGGGCGTCAACGACATCTCGGGCGCGGACCACCACGCCGCCCCCGACTACGGCAGAGCGCTGGGCGGCCGGGACACCTCGCGCGCCTCGGTCCTCCTGGCGCACCAGCCCGTGATGATCCACGACGCGGTGAAGCACGGGGTGGACCTCCAGCTCTCCGGCCACACCCACGGCGGACAGCTCTTCCCCGGCAACCTCGTCGCGAAGCTGTCCAATCCCACGGTCGCGGGCCTCGACCGCTACGGCGACACGCAGCTGTACGTGACCCGGGGCGCGGGCGCCTGGGGCCCGCCGGTACGGGTGGGGGCGCCCTCGGACATCACGGTGGTCCGGCTGGCCTCGCGGGAGGCGTGAGGCGCGCGCCGACGACGGTGGGCCCCTCGCCCGCCGCAGCCGACGGTGACGCGCACCCGGCCCCGGGCGGCCCGTCCTGGTCTCCTGGTCCTGGTCTCCCGGCCCTGGGCTCCTGGCCCTGGACCGCTCTCGCCGCCACGGTCTGCGGCTTCGACGCCGAGACGAGATCCCCGGCCCGCCCCGGCGCGGGGACGCCTTCGCCCGCCTCGTCGGTCTCGCCGGCCTCGCCCGCCTCGCCGGCCGTCGCGCGCGGGCCGCGAGCGGCGAACCGGCCGCCACCGGGGCCCCGGCCGCGCGGCCGGGGCGGTAGAAGGTCCCCGGGACGCCGTGGCCCGCGCCGCACGCCAGGGTCAACGGCCGCACTCGGACGGGGGTCAGGGCCGCGTCGGCGCCTGTGCCTGTGCCTGCCCCTGTTCCTGCCCCCGCCCCTGCCCCTGCGTCTGCGCCTCTTCCTGTCCCGGTGCCTGTGTCCGTGACGGCTGTTCCCCGCCCGCCGCGACGATCGTGCCCTGGGCCACGGCCACCAGGCGCTCGGTCTCCCCCTGGAGGGCGTACACCTCGCACTGGCAGACCGCCTGGCGCCGCGTGGTCACCAGCGCCTTCGCGCGCGCGAGGACGAACTCGCCCACGGCCGGGCGCGCGTAGTTGATCTTGTACTCGGCGGTGAGCGCGTCCCCGCCGAGTGCGAGCCCGCCCGCGAAGGTCAGCGCGTTGTCCGCCAGGTAGCTCAGGACACCACCGTGGACGAAGCCGTGCTGCTGCTGGATCTCCGGCCGGTTGCGGATACGGATCTCGGCCGAGCCGGGGCCCACCCCGGTCAGCTCCGCGCCGAGAAAACGGCTGAACGGCTGGGCGTCGAAGATCCCCTGGGCGAAGGCGCCGATGTCGGTCGTCATGGCGGATGCCGTCCTGTCGTGGTGTGCCGTGAGGTGTTCGTCCGATGGGTCCTACCCAGCACATAGGACGGCACGACTGCGACGGTGCAGTGGCTAGAGTGAGCGCATCCTCTGCAGCTCTTCATGCGCAGCGGTTCAACAACTGAATCAGCCATCTACCCTCGTCGAATGGAAATACTGATGGCAGCTCCTACCACGCGCGGACTGGCCCGAATCGAAAGCCTACGAGTTCGGAACTATCGCGTCCTTCGTGACCTTGAGCTGGGGGAAATCACGCCACTCACCGTATTTGCCGGGCCGAATGGGAGTGGGAAGTCGACCCTATTTGACGTATTCGCCTTTTTGGCTGAATGCCTTGATGACGGGCTGCGTCGCGCATGGGACCGGCGCGGCCGTGGCAAGGAGATCAGGTCTCGGGGGTCCTCTGGTCCGGTAGAGTTCGAAATCAAGTACAGAGAACCAGGGTTGACGCCGATTACCTATCACCTTGCTATCGAGGACGGCAAGAGGGGGCCGGTCGTCGCTTCCGAGACGCTGAAATGGAGGCGAGGTAAACAATATGGCAAGCCGTACACTTTTCTCGACTTCAAATACGGAGAAGGTACGGTTATTGCGGGAGAGACGCCAGAGGAACAGGACCGGCGGGTTCCGGAAAAGCTGACTTCGCCAGATCTGCTGGCAGTCAGCACCTTGGGGCAGTTGGCGGCCCATCCACGAGTTAATGCTCTCCGTCAGTTCATTACTGGCTGGTATCTCTCGTATATCTCTGCTGACGATGCGCGGGGGACTCCGGAGTCTGGTCCGCAAGAGCGTCTTTCGCGTACTGGAGACAACCTCCCCAACGTCATGCAGTACCTTGATGAGCAGCATCCCGAACGGCTCAGAGAGATCCTCCGAATCCTTGCTGCGCGAGTTCCTCAACTTCAAGAGGTGAAAACTCGCCCCTTGGACGACGGGCGACTTCTTCTGCAGTTGAAGGACGCGCCGTTTGCTGATCCTGTGCAGTCGAGGTGGGCGTCGGACGGAACTCTGAAGATGCTCTCATACTTGATCGCACTTCATGATCCGGAGCCCCCCAGCCTCATCGGTATCGAAGAGCCGGAAAATCATCTGCACCCCAAGCTGCTGATCGAACTGGCAGAGGAGTGCAGAACAGCAGCCGAGCGGGGCCAGGTGTTCGTGTCCACGCATTCGCCATTCTTGGTGAACGGGATTAATCCGGCCGAACTGAGGGTCCTCTATCGGGGCAGCGCTGGTTACACCCGGGCTTTCAGGCCGTCCGACAGTCAGGCGGTCCGGTCTCATGTTGACTCAGGTGCACTGCTCGGCGACCTCTGGATGGAGGGGTACTTCAATCATGGAGATCCCCTCAAGCCTGAAGGGGACCGGTGAGTTCTGGTGCTTGAGATTCTCCTGGAGGAACCGAGTGCAGAGATTCTCGTTCAGAAGCTCGCGCCGGTAGTGGTGCCGTCTGCGCAAGAGGGAGTGAATTTCGCAACTCGCGTTTTTCAAGGCAAGCATGACATGCTGCGAAAACTCCCTCAGCGTCTCGCGGGATACGGGAGCTGGGCGGCGGAAGGTGACTGTCGTTGTCTCATTCTGCTGGATCGCGACGATGACGATTGCATGGAATTGAAGACCCGACTCGTCGGGATAGTTAATTCTGTTAAGGGGTTGGAATATCTTGAGGGTGCAAAAGCGGTCTCGGGAGGGCATGTCAAGGTTCGGATTGCTTGCGAAGAGATCGAAGCGTGGATGTTCGGTGATCCGGAGGCGTTGCGTGCCGCTTACCCGAAGCTACCCAGGGCGTTCGAGAAGAAATCCATCTACCGGGAGCCTGATGAAATCAAGGGTGGGACCTGGGAGAGGATGGAAAGACTCCTCCAGGGAAGTGGGTATTTTCCGGGAGGTCTTCGTAAGATGGAGCTGGCTCGAACTGTGGCCCCGTACATGAATCCAAAGAACAATAATTCGACCAGTTTTTTGCACTTCTGTCAGGCTCTTCAGGGGCTTATTTGAGAAGCGACACCAATCACGAGCGCCCCAATGTGCATGCTATGGGATTTTTTCTGGCGGCCTACGGCGATGCGAAGTCTGTGAGTTGATCGGTCAGCCAGGACTGCTTCTGCTGTGTATTCCTGGCCGAAGATCCCCTGGGCGAAGGCGCCGATGTCGGTCGTCATGGCGGATGCCGTCCTGTCGTGTCGTGGTGTGCCGTGGTGAGGTGCCGGTCCGGTGGGCCGGCGAAGCGGGGGGTGGGCCGGTGGTGCGTTCCCCCTGCGCCACCGATGACTTTCTCTTCCTCCCCGGTCGTATCACCAGTAACCAGCGACCGGAAGGACACCTCTCCATGAGCACCGCCACCGGCAAGGGGCCCGCGAGCTACTTTCCCCCCATCGGGAAGAAGTACGGCAGGCCGGTCGCGGAGTGGAAGGGACTCGTCCGCTCCTCGCCGCTGACGAGGCACGGGGAACTCGTCGCCTGGCTGAAGGCCGAGCACGGCCTGGGCCACGGCCACGCCAACGCGGTGGTCGCACACACTCGCGGAGGGGAAGTAGGGCGGCCGGAACCGCGCGGGGGACGGAGGGCGCGGGCCGGCCTCAAGAGGCGGTGGGACGGCAGGCCGGGGGCCGGAGGGCCCGGGGCCTACGGAACCACCGCCCCCGTACTGCCCCCGGCGCCCAGGTTGGCGAGCAGCCGCAGACTGTCCGCGTCCGCGCCGCCCGGTTCCGGGGTCAGGGTGATCAGCTCCTGGCCGGAACCGTCCGGCAGGGTGAAACGCTCCTGGTGCAGGGTGATCAGGCCGAGCATCGGGTGGCGGAAACGCAGGGGTCCGTGCCCGCGCACACGGACCTCGGCGGCGGCCCACAGCCCGCTGAACCGGCGGCTGCCGATGGACAACTCCCCGATGAGTGAGGCGAGTTCCGGGTCGTCAGGGAACTCGCCCGCGGCGTGACGCAGGTGGGCCACGGTGTCGGCCGTGCAGGAAGGGTGATCGGCGTACAGGCCGAGGCGGCCGGCGTCCAGGAAGATCATCCTGGCCAGATTGCGCTCCCCGGGCGGGACTTGGCCAAGATCCCAGTACAGGAGGTCGGCCATCCGGTTGTACGCCAGGACGTCGGTCCGGTGGTTGAGGATCATCGCCGGGTGGTCCGGCATGCTGTCGAGGAGCTGCCGCAGGTGCGGCCGTACCGTCGCCGGGTACCGGGCCGGCCGTGGTGGGCGCCTGCGCCGTCCGGCCAGCTTGTGCAGGTGTTCACGGGCCACCGCGTCGAGTCGCAGCGCCCGCGACAGCGCGTCGAGCACCTGCGCCGAGGGCTGGTTCGCCCGGCCCTGTTCGAGCCGGGTGTAGTAGTCGACGCTGACACCGGCGAGCTGCGCCAGCTCCTCGCGCCGCAGACCGGCCACCCGGCGCCGGCCGCCGCTGACGACGCCCACCGACTCCGGCGTCACCCGCGCCCGGCGCGACTGGAGGAACGTCCCCAGGTCGCCCAGGTCGCCCAGGTCGCCCAGGTCGCCCAGGTCGCCGGAGGCGTGAGGAGCGCCGAGGTCACCGAGGTCACCGAGGTCACCGAGGTCACCGAGGTCGCGAGGAGCGCCGAGGTCGTCCATGCGCTTCAGTATGCGCGCGGGCCATCCGCGCGGGCCGTGGCCAGGGTGGTCCTGTCAGACCCAGGAAAACGTGGCCGGGGGACAAGCGGTCTCTGGCCGGCCTCCCGCACCGGGCGCAGGATCACCGGCATGAACGTACTGATCGTCCACGCGCACCCCGACCCGAACTCGCTGACCGCCTCCCTCAAGGACGTCGCCGTCAGCGCCCTGCGCGACCAGGGCCACGAGGTCGTGGTCTCCGACCTGTACGCCATGGAGTGGCAGGCGGCGGCCGGTTTCACCGACTTCGACGGCATCACGGGACCGGACTTCATGCACGCCTCCGGGGAGGCCTACCGCTCCGGCCGGCTCTCGCCGGACGTCCGCGCCGAACAGCGCAAGGTGCTCGACGCCGATCTGGTCGTCCTCCATTTCCCGCTGTGGTGGTTCACCGTGCCCGCGATCCTCAAGGGCTGGATCGACCGGGTGTTCACCTACGACTTCGCGTACGGCGCGGGGACACCGCGTTACGGCGCGGGCCCCTTCGCCGGTAGACGCGCCCTGGTGGCCACCACGGTGGGCGGCAGGGCGGGGCACTACACCGCGCGGGGGGTCAACGGCCCCCTCGACGACCTGCTGTTCCCCCTCCACCACGGCGTCCTGCACTTCACCGGGTTCGACGTACTGCCGCCGTTCGCCGAGCACAGCGCCGTGCACCTGGACGAGCGGCGGTACGCCGGGATCGTCGAGCGCTACCGGCGGCGGCTCGCCACCGTCTTCAGCGACGCCCCGATCCCGTACCGCCCCGAGTCCGGCGGGGACTACACCGGCCTGACGCACCCGGACGGCTCGGAACTGGTACCCGGCCGGGAACTGCCCGGCACCACCGGGTTCGCCCTGCATGTCGAAGGCCGGGACCCCCGCCGCGACTGACGGGACGCCGGACAGCCTTCGGGCACGCGGAGCCGGCCCGCCCCCGCCGTCCCACCCCCCCCCGGCCGACCCCGCCCCACACCTCCAACATCCATATGGTTACCGCATCTTGACAAGAACATGTAATGCACACAACGCTGGCGAGAGGAGCGCTCCCACCCCCACCAGACCGGCGGGCGCTCGCGTGTGCTTCCGCAGAACGGACGGGGCCGCCACCTGGCCGGTGACCCCAGAAGTCCGCCCCCCGACCCGAGCCAGGGAGGAACCATGCCCCCCACAGCAGCATCCGTGTTCCACCGCCGCCGTCCCGCGTATCTGCTGGCCACCGCCGCCGCCGCGCTCATGGTGACGGGCGCGATGACCACGGGCACGCCCGCGGCCCACGCTTCGGGCGCTCCCGCCGCCCCCGCGACCCGCCTCGCCGCCGGTGAGCAGCCGCCGGACTCGTTCTGGGGAGACACCAGCAGCATCCCCGAGGCGAAGAACGTTCTCACTGTGAAGATCCTCAACAAGACGAACGGGAAGTACCCGGACGATCAGGTCTACTGGACGTTCAACAACGAGACGCACTCGATCGCGGAGCAGCCCTACCTGGACATGCCCGCGAACTCCGCGGGCCGGATGTACTTCCATCTGGGCGCACCGGACGGCAAGTACTCCGACTTCATCGAGTTCACCGTCGGGGACGACGTCTTCAACGGCAACACCACCCGCGTCGACGCGTTCGCCGTGAAGCTGGCGATGCGGCTGCACGCCCACGACGGGTACGACGTGCAGGTCGGGGAGGACTACCAGACCTTCCAGGAGGACCGGGCGGCCACCTTCCAGAAGTTCCGGGACGAGGTGCCCACCGAGTTCAAGGCACTCGCGGACGACGACACCCGCATCCCGGCCCCGGGCAGCCACCCGGACTTCCGGGCGGGCGGGAAGTACGCCAACTACCTGAGCGACTACGCGAAGTCGGTCGGGATCGACGCCCCCACGTCGGACATCACCGGCTGCGCGGGCGTCCTGGCCGCCGAGCCGGGGAAGTGCTCCGCGCTCAACCGCCACGTCGCGGGGCTGCCGGAGGCCGACTGGTCGAAGCCGGAGCTGTACTACAAGGACGCCCCGGCGAACTACTACGCCAAGTTCTGGCACGACCACTCCATCAACAACCTCGCCTACGGCTTCCCGTACGACGACTACGCGGGCCAGTCCTCGTTCGTCTCGCACGGCGACCCGCAGTGGCTCGAAGTCGCCGTCGGCTGGTGACGGCTCACCCCTGACGCCCGCCACG
Source organism: Streptomyces sp. NPDC007088 (assembly GCF_042869355.1). NCBI lineage: Bacteria > Bacillati > Actinomycetota > Actinomycetes > Kitasatosporales > Streptomycetaceae > Streptomyces > Streptomyces sp. NPDC007088. Next base: position 180,246 of record NZ_JBIAFO010000013.1, on the reverse strand, counting down.
GGCATCCGGCGCGCACGCACGCGGCGGGCACGGTCTCCCGGCGAGGACCGTGCCCGCCGTTCCGGTGTCGGCGGCGCGCCCCCGTCCTGAGGAGACCGCCCCTCGGTACCCGCCCCTCGGTACCCGCCCCCCGGCGGCGGCCGTACGAGAACCGGGCCGGCCGGGAAACGGGCTACGCGCCGTCGTCGCCGCCGCCGCCGTCGCGCAGGGCGCGCGCCATGCTCTTCAGGGCGCGGAACGCGTCCGCCTGCTCCGCCCCGGTCAGGCCGGACACCATCCTGGCCTCGACGGACCGGACCGCCACGGTCGCCTTCTCCAGGCTCTTCCGGCCGCGCGGTGTGAGCCGCGCGGGGAGGGCCTTCCCGACGGGCGCCTGTGCCGGCCTGGTCACGTAGCCGTCCCGTTCCAGCGCCTGGAGCAGCACGTTCATCGACTGCCTGGTCACGAACGCGCCGCGCGCCAGCTCCGAGTTCGACAAGCCCGGCCGCTGGGCCAGCAGTTCGAGGCAGGAGTAGTGCGTCACGCTCATCCCGAGTGGCCGCAGCACCTCCTCCATGGCGGCGCGCAGGGCGCTCGAAACCTCTTTCAGCAGGTAGCCCGGAGATGTGTCCAGGTCGACGCCGGCACCCTTTTGACTCATGTCAGAAGTCTGACATACGGTGAGGCGTGTCAGGAATCTGACACGACGCGAAGGAGTATCACCATGCCCGCCACCGGCCCGGACTTCATCTCGCTCCAGGTACGCGACCTCGACGCCTCGCGGGCGTTCTACGAGCGGTACCTCGGCCTCGTCCGCTCGCAGGCCGGACCTCCGCACGCCGTCGTCTTCGAGACCGAGCCGATCGCGTTCGCGCTGCGCGACATCGTTCCCGGCACCGATCTCGCGTCCGTCGCCCAGCCCGGCCTCGGTGTCGCGGTCTGGCTCCACGCCACCGACGTCCAGGCCCTCCACGACGCGCTCGCCGCCGACGGCCACACCATCGTCTCCGCGCCGGTCGACGGCCCCTTCGGCCGGACCTTCACCTTCGCCGACCCCGACGGCTACCGGGTCACCCTCCACGACCGCGCCTGAGCCGCCCCGCCGCACCCCCGTCGGTGATGTACCAGCACACTGGCGGCATGGACGCTGAGCTGATGGCCGCCACGCGGACGGTCGAGCGCCTCTCCGAGCGCGTCTACCTCGGTCTGCGGCAGGGGCACCCGGCCCCGCGCGACGTGGTGGAGCTGGCCTGCGTACTGCTGGACTGGGGGCACCCGGGCGAGGCGGTGCGGGAGGCCGTGGAGCGGGACCCCGCGCGGGTGTCCGTCGCGGAGACGGACGGGCTCGCGCGGCGGATTCTGGAGGAGAGCGGGTTCGAACCGGGCTTCGACCTGGCCCCGGAGCGGCTCACGGTCCTGCGGGAGGCGCTGGGCGTCCTCGCGCGGGACCTGCCCACCGCCGGGGTCACCGGTGAACCGCGCCTGGTGCTCCTGGAGGACTTCTGGCCGGTGTCGGCGGGCGTCGAACTCGCCGACGGGCGTGTCCTGGCCGGCGACGGGGGGCTCCGGCCGGAAGCCGGGGTCTCCTTCGCGGCCGAGGTGGCGGCGGTCGCCGCACTCGTGCAGGAGGACCTCATGAAGCGGACCTGGCGCGTCTGGCCGGTCTGCGGCGAGCACGGCACGGGCCTGCACGCCGACACCCGGGAGGACGTCGCCGTGTGGTGGTGTGCGGGCGCTCGCGGCCACGTCGCCGCCCCGGTCGGGGAGCTGGGGCTGGGGACGCGGCAGGGGAGGCGTCCCGCGAGAGGGTGAGGAGGGGGGCCGGAGCGGGCGCGCCGCCGGATGCCGGGGCCCCTCGCGCCTCCGTCTCAGGCACCCGGTCCCGCCGGGCGCGCGGACGGCCCCGGCGCCGTCAGCCGCGCTGCTGGAGGAGGTGCGTCACCGTGCACTCCCCGGGGTGGCGGATCGCGACGCCGACGCTGATGTTGTAGAACGCCATGTCGGCGAGCAGGCGGGTCGACTGGTCGGCGGAGATGCCGAGTTGCTCGATCGCGGACTCCCGCAGCCGTTCGATGCCCGCCCGGGTCGCCTCGGCGATGTCGGTGTCCGAGGCCGAGGCGCTCCAGGCGTGGATCTGGATCGTGAGCAGGTCGCGATCGGTGGTGACCAGCTCGTCGTAAGCCTTGGCGAGCACGGGCAGCCGCTGTTCCCGGGGGGTCTGGGCGACCGCCGCCGTCAGGGCCTCGACGATCCGGCCGCAGGCCGCCCGCCAGGCGGCGATGAAGATCGCCTTCTTCGTCGGGAAGAGCTGGAACAGGTACGGCTGCGAGACCCCGACCCGCGCCGCGATGGCGCTCGTCCTGGTGCCCTCGTACCCGGCGTGTGCGAACAGCGCGATCGCCGCGTCGATCACCTGGGCCCGCCGGTCCTCCGCGTTCGATCGAGCCATGTTCCCCATCTTAGCGACCAGCCGCTCAGCTTGTTACGCTAACTTAGCGAGCACTCAGTAAGTGAGTGAACGAGTCAGTGAGCCAGCGAGCCAGTGGGCGAGCGGGAGCGGGAGCGGGAGCGGCTGCCGGTCGCGGCCGCCATCCGGAGATCGAGGAGCGCAACGTGAAGCAAGAACCGTCTACCGCCGCCCCGCGCGGAACGGGGCTCGTCCTCGCCCTGCTGGGTGTGTTCCTGCTGGTGGTGATGATGGACAACACCATCGTCAACGTCGCCCTGCGGGCGGTCCAGGAGCAGTTGGACGCGTCCAACTCGCAGCTCCAGTGGGCCGTGGACTCCTACATCCTGATCTACGCCGCGCTCATGTTCCCGGCCGGGATACTCGCCGACCGGTACGGGCGCAAACGCGTCCTGCTCACCGGGCTGGCCGTCTTCGGTGCCTCCTCGGCGCTCTCCGCCTTCTCGTCCTCCCCCGACCAGCTCATCCTGTGGCGCGCGGTCATGGGCCTGGGCGGCGCGGTCGTGCCCCCGGCGACGCTGTCGATCATCCGCGACACCTTCCCGGCCGGACGGCAGGGCCGCGCGATGGGGGTCTGGTCGGCCATCGGCGGCTCTTCGGTGGCTTTCGGCCCGCTCGTCGGAGGTCTGCTGCTTGAGCGGTTCTGGTGGGGGTCGGTGTTCCTCGTCAACGTGCCGGTCGTGGTCCTCGCCGGGGCGCTCGCGCTGTGGGCGCTGCCCGAGTCGAGGGCGGCCACCCGACGGCGCCTCGACGTGCCCGGCATCCTCCTGTCGGTCGCGGGTGCCGCGACCCTCGTCTTCGGGGTGATCCGTGGCGGGGAGACCGGCTGGTGGGCGTGGGACACGACCGGCCTCGTCGTCGCCGGACTCGTGATCCTCGGACTGTTCGTCCTCGTGGAGCGGCGCCGCGCCGAGCCCACCATCGACGTGTCGCTGTTCCGCAACCGGGCCTTCGTCTCCGGGACCCTGAGCATGGCGCTGGCGTTCTTCACCGTCACCGGCGGCACCTACCTGCTCGTCTTCTACAGCCTCCTGATCCGGGGCGACTCCACCCTTCAGTTCGGCCTCGTCCTCCTGCCGGTCGCCGTCGGCAGCGTCGCCGCGGCCCTCGCCGCGAACGCCCTGACCCGCGTCCGCGGGCCCCGGTTCACCGTGTTGCTGGGGCTCGGGTCCCTCACGGTCGCGTTCGTCATCCTGTACTTCCTCGACGCCCGTACGCCGCTGCCCGTGATCGAGGTGGCGCTCCTGCTCGCCGGTGTGGGCATCGGCTCGGTCATGGCCACCACGACCCCGCTGGTCATGGCCGTGGTCGAGCCCGGAAAGGCCGGTGCCGGGGCCGCCGCCAACAACGCGATCCGCCAGATCGGCGGCGCCCTGGGCGTAGCCGTCCTCGGGTCGGTCTACGCGACCCGCTACCACAGCGGGATAACCGGCGCCCTCTCCCCGTGGACGCCCCCGCTGCCGGAAGAGGCACAGGACTCCCTCGGCGCGACCGCCACCGCCCTCGAATCCGCCGCGCGCAGCGGCGACCCGGGGCTTCTCCAGGCCGTCCCCCACCTCCGCGAGGAGGCGACGCACGCGTTCACCGACGCGCTCCAGTCCACCTCCTCCGTCGCCGTCGGCCTGCTCGTGGCCGGGATCGTCCTCGGAGTGTTCTGGCTGCCCGCTCGGATCGGCGGGGACCAGGACAGGGACCACGGCGGGGACGGGGGCAAGCACGGGACACGCGCGGAGCGCGCCTCGCGGTGACCGGGACGGCCGGTACGGCTGGCTCCGCGCGGGAGAGCCGGTGTGCGACCGTGCCGCCCCGCTGATCGAGACGGGAACGCCTGTCCTCGGTGACCGCTCACGGCCTGCCCCCGCACGGGGGCCGTGACCGGCTCGGGCGGCGCGAGGCGGACGACGCCCGCTCCTCCGCGTATTCCGCGCGACCTGTTCGGCGCGGGACGGTTCGGCAGGGCGCGACAGGGCTGGAAGAAGGGATCAGTGACAGCACCGGCCTACCGGCGCCGTCCTCCCCCACGCGTCCGGACCAAAGGGGAGCTACGGGGGCGGAGTTGACGCCGGGCGTGACGGCCTCGGCCTCCGGGACGGGCTCCTCCAGACGGACGGCTACGGCGGAACCGCCGGCGAAGGCGAGGGGGACCAGGAGGCCGCTGGTTACCCCGTACGGGAACAGGGACCCGGGGCCGGTCACGGTGACGGAGCGACCGGCCCGCGACCCGAGCCGCGCGAGGTTTCCCGTCACCCGACCGTGCGCCAGGGCGGGGGCGGATGCCTCAGGTCAGGACCCCTCCCCACGGGCCCAGTTGACGAGAGCGGAGAAGGCGCCGGGACCGAAGCGGAGAACCGGCCCCTCCGGCACCTTGCTGTCCCGGACCGGAACGGTGGTCGCTGCGCGGGCTACGGAGGGGGCCCACTCCAGGCAACTGTCACCGCCGTTCCCGCTGTAGGTGGACTTGATCCAGTCCACGCGGGTGTAGTCCGGGGTGGTGCTCATGGGGGAGTTCCTCCATCGTGGAGCGGATCAGCGTCGCCGAGTCCTTGGGGGACAAGGCGTAGGCCCTGACTAGATCGTATGACCGCTGATGCGCTTTGACGACATGCGTATCCTCCAGCAAGGTCCCGGTCGTGATGCTTTCCTCGTAGGCGACACGAGACCCGTCGTCGAGAGTGAGCAGTTTGAGTGAGCCTCCGGCCAAGGGATGTCCCCCGTGCGTGAATGGGAGGACCTGAAGGATCGTCGTGGCCGTGCAAGTCAGATCCGCCAGACGGGCAAGCTGCTCGCGCATGACCTCCGGACCGCCGTAGGAATGCAGTAGAACCGCCTGGTCAATGATTACGTAGAGATCCGGCGGCGGGTCCTGCGTCAAAAGGGCCTGCCGACTCAATCGCGCTGTAACCAGCTCATCGATGTCATGTTCCGTGAAGCGTGGATTGTGGACCCTGAACTGCGCCCGCGCGTACGCCTCGGTCTGCACAAGACCGGGCACGATGAGCCCGTTGTACTGCTGGATCAGGCTCGCACGGGCCTCCAGCTCCACCATTCTGCGGAACTGGTCCGGATGGAACTCCTTGCGCGCCAGCGTGTAAAGCTTCCCGAACCACCCGTCCGATGTCCCGAATGCCGCGTCCAGGAGCGCCGGGAGATCCGGTGGGATCATCGACTCCGCCGTCTCGTAGCGGGCCAGCGAACTCTTGCTGTACCTGATGATCGCGCCCAGGCTCTCCAGCGACATCCCGGCCGCCTCGCGCAACCTCCTCATCTCGGCGCCGAACATGTGTCGCGCGGAACGGTCCGGGGTCAGTTCGGTGGGCCGAGCCGGCATCGCAACTCCTCTTCCCTGGCATTCGGTTGGGACGTCAATTCCTTCGGAGCGTAGGGCTCGGCGCCGAGGATGTGAGGACAGAACCACCGAATCCCCTCCACCGAGTGAAGGTCCCCATGAAGAACGACGACGTATCCACCTCCATCTGGTTCGATCGGGTCACCGAGGCGCGTGAGGCGAGGGACGACCTGCGGCTGGCCCTGCGGGCTCGCGGGGTGACGCTGCCCTCGCTCGGGCTCGACCCGTCCTCGCTGGCCACCGATCCCGCGCGGCCCCTGGTCGAACTCGGCCGCGTCACCCCGGCCGTCGCACGGGACCTCGCCCGCGCGCTCGCCACAGCGGAGGAGGCCGGCCGTGAGTGAACAGGCGGTACCCGCCGGGTCGTCTCGTCCGCCGCGCCCCGGCGAGGTCGTACGGGACGAGGCGAACGGGCGGGTCGGGGTGGTCATGGGCCAGGTCGGTCCGTACACCCAGCTCCGGCCGCTCGGCGGCGGCCGCGAGTGGGACGCCGACCCCGGGCGGATCGTCGCCATAGAGCGGGCGGAGATCCTGAGCGCCCGGCTCGCCGTCGTGAACCGGAGGTCACGGCAGGGGAGGGGCTGAGGGGCCCGCCCCCGCCCACTTCGGCCTCGCTACGGCGCCTCGGTGGCCCGGCGGGCCGCGTAGCGGCGGGCCTTGGCCCGGTTGCCGCACACCCGCATCGAGCACCAGCGGCGGCTGCGGTTCTTCGAGGTGTCCCAGAAGACCCAGGCGCAGGCGTGTTCCGAGCAGCGCTTGAGCCGGGTGGCCTCGCCGGTGAGGGCCAACTCGCCCCACGCGACGGCGAGTGACGCGAGGGCCCTCCTGGCCGCCGTCAGGCCCGGGGCGGGGGCGAGCACCCCGGCGCCCCCGCCCCCGCCCCCGGTGGTGACGACGAGGGGGAGTTCGCGCAGCGCCTCGGCCGCGTCGCTCAACAGCGAGCGGTCCGGGGCGTCGCCGACGTGAGCGCCCAGTTCCTCGCGGATACCGGCGCGCACACGCAAACCCAGGGCGTGGTCGCGCGCGCCGACCCGCTCGCCGCCCCGCAGGAGCCCCTGTCCGCGCAGCCAGGCGTCGAGCTTGCGGGCCGTGTCCAGGTCGTCGGTGCCCTCCTCGACGTCCACCGTGTTGGCGAACGCCTCGACAAGCCGCGCGGACGCCGGTGCGTCGGGCATGTGCCACCTCCTGCGAAGGGGGCCCAGGCTACACCGGCTAACCGGCTATCCGCTTCACCGGGTAGCGGACGGATGCCTCCCCGTGCCAGACTCGACGCGCCGGGTTAACCGGCTTAAGCCGATAGACGGTTAGGGGAGACTGATGGGTGAGCGCCACGCCGGTACCGGGAAAGCGGCTCCGGTCGCGCTCGTGACCACCCCGCCGGAAACCACCCCGCCGGAAACCGCCCCGCCGGAAGCCTCCGCGCCCGGCACGGCGACGCACCCCGCCGCGCGCCACGGCACGCGCAACACCGTCGTCCTCCTCGTCTTCACCGCGCTCACCAACCTCGCGGACGGCGTCACCAAGATCGCCCTGCCCCTCATGGCCACCCGGGTCTCCGCCTCACCGGCCCAGATCTCGGCGGTCTCGCTCACGCTGTCCCTGCCCTGGCTGCTGGCCGCCCTGCACGTCGGGGTCCTGGTGGACCGCGCGGACCGGCGGCGGCTGCTGTGGGGGGCCGACGCGCTGCGGCTGCTCGCGCTCGGCGCGCTGATCGCGCTCGCGGGCGCCGGGGCCGTCACCGTCCCGGTGCTGTGCGTCGCCGGTACGGTGCTGGGTCTCGCCGAAGTCCTCGCCCTGACCTCGGCCTCGGCCCTGATCCCGGCCCTGACCCCGCCCGAGGGCAGGGAACGGGCCAACACCTGGATCACGGGCGCCGAAACGGTGTGCAACGAGTTCGCCGGGCCCTTCGTCGGCGGCCTCCTGCTCGCGGCCGGGACCGGACTCGCCCTCGGCGCGACCTGGCTGGCGTACCTGGCCTCCTCCTTCGTCGTCCTCCTGCTCGTCGGCCGCTTCCGCGCGATCCGGCAGGACACGGGGGAGGGCGCGGCGCGGGCCGTCCCGGAGACCGTCCGGGCGCAGATCGCCGACGGCCTGCGCCTCCTGTGGCGTCACCCGGTGCTGCGCGCGACGGCGCTCGTCCTGACCGTCCTGTGCGCGTGCTGGGGCGCCTGGCTCGCGCTGATGCCGCTGTTCGCGACCTCCGTGATGCACCTGGACTCACGGGAGTACGGCCTCCTGCTGAGCGCCCTGGGCGTCGGCGGACTGGCCGGTGCGCTGGTGGTGACCTGGCTCAACCGCTTCTTCGGCCGCCGCCGGGTCATGTTCGCCGACCTCGTCGGCACCTTCGCGATGATGGCCGTACCCGCGCTGACGGCCGACCTGCGGGCGGTGGCCGTCGCCGCCTTCCTGGGCGGCATGGGCGGCACCCTGTGGACGGTGAACTCCCGGACCCTGGCGCAACGCCTCGTACCGGACGGACTGCTCGGCCGGTTCGGGGCCGTCAGCCGCCTGTTCAGCTGGGGGGCCATGCCGCTGGGCGCGGGCCTCATGGGGGTGCTCGCCGAAGGGCTCGGGCTGCGGGCCGCCTTCGCCGTCTTCGCGGGGTCGGTCGCCCTGACCGTTCCCCTCTTCCTGAAGGCCCTGACCCGGCCCGCGCTGGCGGAGGCGTTCGGCGACCGGCGCGACCCGTGAGCCGGGGCGGGGCCGCCGTCGACGTCCACGGTCACCGAACCGCCGGCGGCCGGAGGTCTCGTCCCGGCCGGTCCCCGGACCCGGCACCGTACTCCGGCCCGCGCCGACCGGATCGCGGTCAGCGCCTTCGGTCCGGCTGCGGCAAGGGCGTCCCCAGGATGCGGGAGAGCCCGTAGTCGAAGCGCTCGTCGAAGGAGGTGTCCTCGAAGTAGGGGGCGGCCCGGGAGAGGGAGGGGTACTCGCCCGAGTCCAGCCGTCGTACGAACGCCGGGCCCCGCACGTCAGGAAGCGCCTGTTCCTCCTGGGTCAGCCCCAGGGTGAAGTAGACAAGGCTCCAGCCGGTCCAGACCGCCTCGCGCTCCGTCAGCCCGCCGGCCAGCAGCGCCTCGGTCATCAGGTCGGCGAAGCGGAGTGTGGCGGGTTCGGCGGCGTACGTACCGGCCACGATCCTGGCCCCGTCCCGGTGGGCCAGCAGGGCGCGGCGGTAGCGGTGGAACAGTTCGCGGACCCGTGGCTCCCAGGGCTCGGGCAGTCCGTCCACCGGCGCCCCGGCCACGATCGCGTCCGCCACCAGCTCCAGTAGCCGCGCCTTGGTCTTGGCGTGCCAGAGCACCGTGTTCATCCGGACCCCGAGCCGGTCCGCGATGCCTCGGATCGAGAGCCCGTCCGCGCCTTTCTCGGCCAGCAGCTCCAGGGCCGCCCGCACCACCGTTCCGGGGTCGAGCCGGGTCCGGGCGAGAGCCTCCGCTTGCTTCTTGGTCACTGACCCAGTCTACTGGACGCGGCGCTTCTTGGTCACCGACCAAGACTTTCTGGAGGAGCTGTCATGGAACACGAGCACGTCGTCATCTCGGGAGGCGGCCCCACCGGGCTGTGGCTGGCCGCCGAACTGCGGCTGGGCGGCACGCCCGTCACCGTCCTGGAAACCCGCCGTGAGCGGGACCCCCACTCCAAGGCCCTCACCCTCCACCCGCGCACCCTGGAGGTCCTGGCCACCCGGGGCGTGCAGGAGCCCTTCCTCGCGGAGGGGCGGCGCATCCCCAGCGGCCACTTCGGCGGGCTCGACGACCGGATGGACTTCGGGGCCCTCGACACCCCCTACCCCTTCACACTCGCCCTGCCGCAGGCCCGCACCGAGGAGCTGCTGGAGGAGCACGCGAAGGCGACCGGAGCCGCCATCCGGCGCGGGCACCGGATGACCGGACTCGCCCAGGACGAGGACGGGGTGAGCGTCGAGGCGGCCGGCCCCGACGGCCCGTACACACTGCGCGCCACCTACGTCGTCGGCTGTGACGGCACCCGAAGCGCCGTGCGCGAGGCGGCGGGCATCGACTTTCCCGGCGACGACGCCACCACCTGGGGCTTCCTGGGTGACGTCGTCCTGGACGACCCGCCCCAGGGAGCGGTGTCCGCCGTGTCGGGCCCGACAGGCAGCGTCATGGTGGTCCCGATGCCGGGCGGCATCCACCGGATCGTCGGCGGCGACCCGGACAGCACCGGCGCCGGCCACCCCGGCGAACTCACCCTCGACGCGCTGCGCGCCAAGGTGACCCGGATCGCCGGCACCGACTTCGGTATGCGCGACCCGAGCTGGCTCTCCCGGTTCGGCAACGCCACCCGCCAGGCCGCCGAGTACCGCAGGGGCCGCGTCCTCCTCGCGGGCGACGCGGCGCACATGCACTACCCGGCCGGAGGCGTGGGCCTCAACGTCGGCGTCCAGGACGCCATGAACCTCGGCTGGAAACTGGCCGCCACCGTCGCGGGCACCGCCCCCGCCGGACTCCTGGACAGCTACCACACCGAACGCCACCCGGTCGGCGCCGACCTGCTGCTCAGCACCCGCGCCCAGACGGCACTGATGAACGCCTACTCGGCGGAGGGCCAGGACCTGCGCGCACTGCTGAGCCAACTCATCGCCACCGTCCCCGAGTTCTCCCGAAGCCTGGCCGAACGGCTCTCCGCGCTGGCCGTCACCTACCCGGCCCCCGCACACCACCACCCCCTGACCGGCCACCGCGCACCCAACCTCGAACTCTCGGACAGCACGGACCTCTTCGCGCTGCTCCGGACCGGCCGCCACGTCCTGCTGCACTTCACCGGCACCCCGGCACCGCCCTCCACCCCCCACGTCGTCACGCACACCACACACCGGCCCGACCCGCGCCCCGCCTGGTCCACCGTGCGTGCCGCGCTCATCCGTCCCGACGGCCATGTCGCCTGGGCGAGCGAACAGCCCGACGCCGACGTCCTGCGGGCCGAGGCGTACGCGGCGGCATCCGCCACTCACCGCTGACCGGGACGCCGTGCTGCCGTCGGCCACCCGGCCGTCGGCAGCCGCCCCGCCCGCACCGGCCGCGCTCCTCGTCCTCAGGCCGGGCTCTCCCCTCGTGAACCGCCGTACGCGAAAGAAGCTGGTCCAACGCCTCGTCCCGGCCGCCGTGTTCGGGGAGCCCGCCGAGGTGCGCCGACTGCTCGCGGCCGGGGCGCCCGCCGAGTCCGCGAACCGGGAGGGGACGACCCCGCTGTGCGCCGCCCGCGCCTGGGGCCACGAGGACACGGTGCGCGTCCTGCTCGGCCACGGCGCCGACCCGGACCGGCGCGCGGACCACGGCAGCGGCAACTGCCCCCTGTACCGGGCCTCGCGCGGACCGTACCCGGGCACCGCGGACCTCCTGCGCGCCGCCGGGGCCGTGGACGGCGAAGGGGCGGCGGCCACCCGGAGGTGACCGCCGCCCTCGTCCGCCGGGTGCCTTACGGGACGATGTTCAGCAGGCGGTTGGGGGAACCCGAACCGGGGCTCGTGACGACTCCGGTCGAGGCGCCCGCGACCAGGGCCGAGGAGACCTGCGCCGGGGTGGCCGAGGTGTGGCCGGCCAGGTAGACCGCCGCCGCGCCCGCGACGTGCGGGGTCGCCATCGACGTACCGGAGATCGTGTTGGTCGCCGTGTCGCCGGTGCCCCACGCCGAGGTGATCGACGAGCCCGGGGCGAACAGGTCGAGCACCGCACCGTAGTTGGAGTAGCTGGCCTTGGCGTCGGTGCTCGTCGTCGCGCCGACCGTGATGGCCTCCGAGACCCGCGCCGGGGACTTCGTGCTCGCGTTGGCCGACTCGTTCCCGGCCGCGACCGCGAAGGTGACGCCCGCCGCGATCGCGTTCCTGACCGCCGTGTCGATCGAGGTGTTGGCGCCGCCACCGAGGCTCATGTTCGCCACGGCCGGCTTCACCGCGTTGCGCGCCACCCAGTCGATCCCGGCCACGACCTGCGCCGTCGTCCCCGAACCCGAGTTGTTCAGGACGCGCACGCCGACGATCCGCGCCTTCTTCGCCACGCCGTACGCGTTGCCCGCCACGGTCGCCGCCACGTGCGTGCCGTGGCCGTTGCCGTCCTGCGCCGTGTTGTCGTTGTCGACCGCGTCGTACCCGTACGAGGCCCGGCCGCCGAAGTCCTGGTGGCTGATGCGGACCCCCGTGTCGATGATGTACGCGGTGACGCCCTGGCCCGCCGAATCCGGGTACGTGTAGCTCCTGTTGAGCGGAAGCGTCTTCTGGTCGATCCGGTCCAGGCCCCAGGACGGCGGGTTGGTCTGGGTCGCGTCCGCGGTGAACGTGCGGTCCTGGGAGACCGAGGCGACCGCCGGATCGGCCGCGAGTCTCTTCGCCTGCGCCTCCCCGAGGTTCACCGCCCAGCCGTTGAGCGCCGTCGAGTACGTCCGGTCGATCTTCGCGCCGTAACTCTTCGCGAGCGCCTTGCCCGCCGCCGAACCGGCCTTCGGCGCACCGGATTTGAGGGTGACGATATAGCTGCCGGAGATCGCGTCGGACGCGCCGGCGTACTCGATGTGGCCCACCGGCGCGGCCGGGGCGGCCGTCGCGGGAAGGGCGGCCAGGGTGCCGAGGGTGAGAGCGGTGACCGCGGAAACGCTGATGCCGGCGAGGGTGCGCCGGGCCGATCGCTGAGCTGCCATCTGAAGGGTTCTCCTTGTGGACGGTGCGCCAGTGGGATGGAGCGGCCGTGCGGGGCGACGCTCTCGCGGTCCGTACCGGGGACACGAAAGATGCCATGCGCATGTCAACTTGACCCGCTCATGGTGTCGCCGAGACGGAATCCTGGCCAAGTGGCCCGGCTCGCACAAGAGCGCCTCGGGGGAGTTGGCCGGATGACATGGGACAGCCATCGCGGTGTCACACAGGGAAACAGGCGGTCGGGCGCGGACCGCGCGGGCACGGCGGTTCGTCACACGCCGCACACGGGCCCCGGGGCCGCGCACACCGGTCCCGGGGCCGGTGTGCGCGGCCTCCACCGGGCGCCGGGCCCCCGGCCGCGCGCCCGCCGGGGGGTCCGGGCGCGCCCGTGTCCGATACGTTCAAGACCCCGGGCCCGTGCGCGCCGCATGCTGAGCCCATGAGCGATCACCACCACGACCACCGCCCCGATCCGGCCACCGCCGGGTCCGCGGGCACCGGAAGCCTCACCGGGCCCAGCGGGTCCGCCGTGCTCGACCGGGCCGCCGCCTTCCTCGTCCGCGACGGGCGACTGCTCGAACAACGCCTGTACGAGGTGGTGTTCGACGGCGAGACGGCCGGTTCCGCGCTCGCCGCGCTCAGCGGGTACCGCAACGCGGACGGCGGTTACGGGCACGGCCTCGAACCCGACAAACGCTGCCCGGCCAGCCTGCCGGTTGACGCCGAGGTCGCGCTCCAGACGCTGACACTGCTCGCCGCGAGCGACCCCGCCGTCGCCGGTACGGCGCGCGCCGAGGCCCTGCGGATCTGCGGGTGGCTGGACACCGTCGCCGCGCCCGAGGGCCCCGTCTCCCTCGCCCTGCCCGTCATCGAGTCGTACCCGCGCGCCGTCCACTGGGCCGGCTGGACCCTCGTGCCCGGCCTCAACCCGACCGCCGGGCTCGCCGGGCTCCTGCACGGGCTCGGCGTGCGCCACGACTGGCTCCACCGCGCGACCGGCTGGTGCCTGGACACGGTGGAGGAGGACGGACTCCCCTCCGACGCGCACGCGGTCGGCGAGGTCATGGTGCTGCTCGCCCACCTCCCCGAGCGCTACCGGGAGCGCGGCGAGGCGCTGGCCGCCGCCGTCCCCGACGCCCTCGCCGGGGCCGAGCACTACCGCGCCGACGGCGAGGACCCCGCGTACGGCGTGACCCCGCTGCACCTCGCCCCCACCCCCGGCAGCCCGTGGCGCCCGCTGTTCTCGGCGGAGCGGATCGACGGCCACCTCGACCGGCTCCTGCGCGACCAGCGGGAGGACGGCGGCTGGGCCCTCACCTGGGAGCCGCCCAGCCCCTCGGCGACGTACGACTACCGGGCCGCCGAGACGCTGCGCGCGCTGCGCGTCCTGGCCGCCTACGGGAGGCTCGGACGCTGAGCGGGACCGGCCGCGGCGCGAAGCCCCCCGGGGGGCTCGGCGGGGAGGGGCCGCGCGGGCTATCGTGCCCGCCATGCCCGCGATCCGCGTCATCGACCCGGCCGAACGCCGCTCCCGGCTCGCCCTGCGCCACCGGCTCACCCCGGGGGGCCGCGCCGCACACCCCGAGGAGGCCGTCCGCTCGCTGCTCGCCGTGCACAGCACCGACCCCTCCTCCGTGTACGTCGGGCTGTGGGCCCGTCTGCGCGACGGCCGGGTGGCCGACGTGGAGCGGGCCCTGTACGAGGACCGGACGCTGCTGCGGCTGCTCGCCATGCGCCGTACGGTGTTCGTCACCGGCCGCGAGGACGCGCCGCTGCTCCTCGCGGGCTGCGCGCTCGACGTCGCCGCCAAGGAGCGCCGCAAGCTCCTCGGTTTCCTCGCCGCCTCGGGCGTCGCGGACAGCCCCGCCGGGGTCGAGCGCTGGCTCGCCGGGGCCGAGAGCGCCGCTCTCGACGCGCTCGCCGCGCGCGGCGAGGCGACCGCGGCCGAACTCGCGGGGGACGACGAACGGCTCGCCACCGAGATCGTCCTGTCCGCGGGAAAGAGCTACGAGGGGCGGCAGAAGGCGGCGAGCCGCGTACTGCTCCTGCTCGCCGCCGAGGGCCGGGTGGTGCGCGGGCGGCCGCGCGGTTCCTGGACCTCCCACCAGTACCGGTGGGCGCCCGTCGGCGACTGGCTGCCCGAGGGGCTGCCCCGCCTCGACCCCCGGGCCGCCGAAGTGGCGCTCGCCCGCCGCTGGCTGTCCGTCTTCGGCCCCGGCACCGCCGAGGACCTGCGGTGGTGGACGGGGTGGACGAAGACGCGGACCACCCGCGCCCTCGCCGGGGTCGCGCCCGCCGAGGTCCGCGTCGAGGGCGGCGCCGCGCTCCTGCTCCCCGAGGACCTCGACCCCGTCGAACGGCCCGCCCCCTGGGCCGCGTTGCTGCCCGCGCTCGACTCCACCCCGATGGGCTGGAGCGGCCGGGACTGGTTCCTCGGCCCCCACGGCCCCCGGCTCTTCGACCGTGCCGGGAACGTCGGGCCCACCGTGTGGTGGGACGGCCGGATCGTCGGCGGCTGGGCCCAGGACCGTACCGGCGAGTTGGTGTACCGCTTCCTGGAGGACGTCGGACGCGAGGCGGAACAGGCCGTCCAGGCGGAGGCCGAACGGCTCGCGGCCCGTCTCGGAGAGGTCCGCCTCACCCCGCGCACCCGTGGACGCACGTGGCTGGAGGAGGAGCTGGCGGACCGGTAGCGCCGGGGCGGGCCCCGCCGGCTCAGGCCCGGCGCGCGGCCCACACGGTGCGTTCGGTGCGTACCGCGAGGTCGTCGCGGTGAAGGAGGCCGTCCGGGCTGCCGTGGTCCAGCAGGCGGTCCAGCGCGGCGAGGTCCCCGGGCGACAGCACGCCGGCGACCGTCGTACGCAGGCGCTCCAGGCTGCTGAGGGCGTAGCGGCCGATCGCGGGGGAGCGGGAGCCCTCGACGTGCACCTCGATCGTGCGCTCGCCCTCCACGGCGAACCCGGCGGCGGTCAGCCTCGGGCCCCAGTCGGCGCCCCGGTGGGGGACGTGCTCGGCGTGGTAGCGCTCGCTCGCCGCGTGGCAGCGGTCCTCAAGGCCCGGCCGGTCCGCCGGCGCGTCCTCGGGCAGGAAACGCGGGAAACCGGCCAGCTCGATCACGGCGAGGAGCCCGCCCGGGGCGAGGGAGTCGTGGACGCGGCGCAGGGTGGCGTCCGGGTCGGCCATGTGGTGCAGCGAGGCCGAGGCCCACACCAGACCGGGCGTTCCCAGCTCCGGCCACGTCGTGTCGAGATCCGCCTGAACGGTGCGCACGCGGTCTTCGAGGCCCTGGGCGCACGCCTTCTCCCGCAGCCGCTGGAGGTGGGCGGCCGAGGCGTCCACGGCGGTGACCCGCGCCTCGGGGAAACGCGCGAGCAGGGCGAAGGTGCCCGCGCCCGTCCCGCTGCCCAGGTCCACGACGTGGCGCGGGCCGCCCGCCAGCGGCAGCCAGGCGACGACGGACGCGAGGTGGCCGGCCAGGACCTCGGCGTCCAGGTCCAGGATCTCGGCCTGGGTGCCGGAGTCGTGACCGGGGTGGTCGTGGGCGTGCCCGGCGCCGTGCGCGCGCTCCTTCCCGGGTCCGGGCCGGTGGGAGCCGTGCGGGGCGTCGTGGTGCCGTTCGGGGCGGGGTGCGGTGGGAGACATGCGGCCACCGTAAGCGCGCCTTGCGCCGCGCGCGTGCTCGCTTGCGGACAAGGCAAGACGAGGGTCCCGCCCGCTGCCGGACGCGCATGAGCGCGCCCGCCGCCCGGCCCCCTCCCGCCTCCCGCGACCGTCAGTCCTCCGGCGCGGCGGGCCCGGCGTTCTGGTGGCCGCGCCGGGCGTCGCGGTCGAAGATGCCGAGCAGCTCGCACGGACCGCCCTCGGCGCCGATCGCGTGCGGGAGCATGGTCGGGAACTCGGCCGCCTGGTTGGTCTCCACGCGGAACCGGCGGTTGCCCAGCAGCAGGACGGCGGTCCCGGAGAGCACGACCAGCCACTCGTGCCCCGGGTGGGCGCGCAGCCGCGAGGGGCTGTCCGGCGGCGGGCCGGTCAGCCGCTGACGGATGACGGTCATGCCCGGGTCCGCCCTCACGGGCCAGCGCAGCACCCCGTGGTTCCCGTCGATCACCGGGCTGGAGATCACGTCGTCGCTCGCGGTCTCGACGAGCTGGTCCAGTGACGTGTCCAGGGCGCGGGCCAGGACGACGAGCTGGTCCAGGGCCAGACGCCGCTGACCGTTCTCGATCCGGCTCAGGGAGGACTGACTCATCCGGGCCCGGGTCGCCAGCTCGTCCAGCGACCAGCCCTGCGCCACCCGCAGGGCACGGATGCGTTTGCGTACCAGGCTGTCCAGCTCGCCATCGTCTTGCGTCATAGGCAATATCGTATGCCTTCACGGCAAGTGGTGCCTACGGTCGAGGTGCGCCCCCGGACCGGGGGCCGCCCACCCGAGGAAAGGCCCCGCCATGACCGCGACACCCGCCACGCCTGCCGTCTCCCACGCACCCGTGCACGCCGCCGAACCCGTCGGGGACGCCTCCGACGCGCTGCCCGGCGGGACCGTCGACGCCGTCGTGATCGGCGGCGGCGCCGCCGGGCTGAACGGCGCGCTGATGCTCGCCCGCTCCCGCCGCTCGGTCGTGGTGATCGACGCCCGTACACCCCGCAACGCGCCCGCCGAGGGCGTGCGCGGACTGCTCGGCCTGGACGGGGTCCCGCCCGCCGAACTGCTGGCCCGGGGCCGGGCGGAGGTGCGCCACTACGGCGGGCGCGTGGTGACCGGCGAGGTGACCGCCGCCGCCCCCGCCGCGCCGTCCGCCGAGGGGGACCCCCGCTTCACCGTCACGCTGACCGGCGGCGGCACCCTGCGCGCCCGCCGCCTCCTGGTCGCGACCGGTCTGCGCGACGTCCTGCCGGACGTCCCCGGGCTCGCCGAGCACTGGGGGCACGGCGTCGTGCACTGCCCCTACTGCCACGGCTGGGAAGTGCGCGGGGAACCCCTCGGCGTCCTGGCGACCGGCCCCGCCTCCCTCCACCACGCGCTGCTGTTCCGCCAACTGACCGACGACCTCGTCTACTTCACGCACACCACCGAACTGGACCAGGAGGCCCGCGCGCGCTTCGCGGCCCGCGGCATCCGCGTCGTCGACACTCCGGTCGCGGCCGTCGAGTCGGACGGCGGGGGGATCACCGGCGTACGGCTGTCCGACGGCCAGGCCGTCCCGCGCCGCGTCCTCGCCGTCGCGAGCGCCCTGTGGGCCCGTACCGAAGGGCTGGACGGCCTGCGGCTGCCGACGGAGGACCTGCCGGGCGGGATGACGGGCCGCCGCCTCACCTCCGGCACGGCCGGGGTCACCGAGGTGCCGGGCGTATGGGTGGCCGGCAACGCCACCGACCCGAACGCCCAGGTCGGCGCCTCGGCCGCCGCCGGGGCCCTGGCCGGTGCCCACATGAACGCCGACCTGGCCCGCGCGGACACGGAGGCGGCCCTCGCCGCCGCGCGGTGACGTACGGGGGCGGCGTCAGGGGGCGGCGGTCCGGGCGGCGCCGGGACCGCCGCCGCGCCGTTCCCCGTGCCGTGCGCGGACAGTCCGCCCACGAAGCTGTGAGCCGGGGTTCCCGGGAAAGCGCCGGGCGCGGGCCGCGTAGGGTGCCTCCATGGAAGAAGTCCGGCCCGTAGCCGCAGAGTCCAGCACGCCCGCCGTCCGGGACTCGGTCGACGACCACGTGGACCGGTGGCTGCCGCTCATGCCGGGACTGGACCGCGACACGGAGGGCGCCGTCACGCGGATGGCGAAGATCCTCTCCCACCTCAACCGGGTCAAGGAACGCTCACTCGCGGACTCGGGGCTCGCCCGGCACGAGTTCGACACCCTCTTCACCCTGGCCGGACGGCAGGGGCTGGCCACCCCCAAGGAACTCGCGGGCGACCTCAACCTGGCCCCCGCCTCCGTCACGGGGCGGCTCGACGCCCTCGAACAGCGCGGCTACGTACGCCGCGTCCCCTCCGCCGACGACCGGCGCCGGGTCGCCGTCCACCTCACCGAGCAGGGCAGGGCCGCGTGGCGCGGCGCCCTGGACGTACAGGGCCACGAGGAGGACCGTGTCTTCGGCGTCCTCGCCGCACCCGAACGCCGGGTCCTCAGCGACCTGTTGCGGCACGTGCTGAGCGCCGCCGAGCGGACCCCCGCGCGCTGAGACGCCCACGCCGCGAGCGGGGCGCCCCGCCTCAGACGCTCAGCCCCCGGGCGTAGTTGACCTGGCCCATGACGATGTGGAAGGTCTCCGGGCTGTTCGCCGGCACCATCGTCACGTGGTGACGGCCGCCGCTGCTCACCGTGACCTGCACGAAGCCCGTGGTCTTCTTCTCCTTCATGAGGAGGAACAGCAGGCCGAGCCCGCACAGCAGCACCCCGAGGATGATGCCGAGCACGATCCCGGTCTGCGCCATCTTCTCCTCGGTGCGCGACAAGTCCGTCACCGTCCACACCGCGCCCTGGAGCGGGAGCGTCCCGACCGGCGTCAGGATGCCGTTCTGCGTCACGACGACGTCCCCGATCGTGACGAGCGGCGTCGCCCCCGCCACCGGGACCGGGTACGCCCCCGGCGCGCCGAAACCGGGCGGCGGGGCGTCCTGGGGATAGCCGTAGGCGGGCTGCGGCGGCTGCGGGTAGCCGTAACCCGGCGCGCCCGGACCCCACGTGTAGCCCTTGCCCTCACCTGGGCCGTTCTCCCCCTCGTACCCCGAGGCGTACGGGTTCTGCTCGCTCATCCTGTCCCCCCGCTGTGTCGCGACCTGCTGCGTGGACGATGGTGACACACGCGAAAGCGCCGCGGCCCCCCACCCGCACGCCCGTCGACGGGCTGTTACGGAGCGGGGGGCCGCGGCGCTCGCGAGGCGGTCAGTAGCGGCGCGTGATGAGCGCCCGCTTGACCTCCTGGATCGCCTTCGTCACCTCGATACCGCGCGGGCAGGCCTCCGTGCAGTTGAACGTCGTACGGCAACGCCACACGCCGTCCTTGTCGTTGAGGATCTCCAGCCGCTGCTGGCCGCCCTCGTCGCGCGAGTCGAAGATGAAGCGGTGCGCGCCCACGATCGCCGCCGGGCCGAAGTACTGCCCGTCGTTCCAGAACACCGGGCACGAGGACGTGCACGCGGCGCACAGGATGCACTTGGTGGTGTCGTCGAACCGGGCGCGGTCCTCAGCGGACTGCAACCGCTCGCGGGTCGGCTCGTTGCCGGTCGTGACGAGGAAGGGCATCACGTCCCTGTACGCCTGGAAGAACGGCTCCATGTCCACCACGAGGTCCTTGAGGACCGCGAGACCCTTGATGGGCTCGACCGTGATGGGCTTCTCGGGGTTGATGTCCTTCAGCAGCGTCTTGCACGCCAGCCGGTTCTTGCCGTTGATGCGCATCGCGTCGGAACCGCAGATGCCGTGGGCGCAGGAACGGCGGAAGGTCAGCGAACCGTCCAGCTCCCACTTGATCTTGTGCAGGGCGTCCAGGACCCGTTCCTTCGGGTCCATCTCCAGCTGGAAGTCCTGCCACGTGACGTCGGCCGAGACCTCCGGGTTGAACCGGCGGACGCGGACGGTGACCGTGATGAGGTGGTCGGAGGCGCCGCCCGCCGTCTCGACCTTGTCCATGATCGCGGTAGTCATCAGTACTTACGCTCCATCGGCTGGTAGCGGGTCTGCACGACCGGCTTGTAGTCGAGCCGGATCGACTCGCTGCCGTCGGCGCCGACCTCGCGGTACGCCATCGTGTGGCGCATGAAGTTGACGTCGTCGCGGCTCGGGAAGTCCTCGCGGTAGTGACCGCCGCGCGACTCCTTGCGGGCCAGCGCCGAGGTGGCCATGACCTCCGCCAGGTCGAGCAGGTTGCCCAGCTCGATGGCCTCCAGCAGGTCCGTGTTGAACCGCTTGCCCTTGTCCTGGATCGACACGTTGAGGTAGCGGGCGCGCAGCTCGGCGATCTTGTCGACGGCCGTCTTGATGGTCTGCTCGGTGCGGAACACCATGACGTTGGCGTCCATGCACTCCTGCAACTCGTTGCGCAGCACCGCGACGCGCTCCTCGCCCGTGCCGTTGCGCAGCCGCTCGACCTGCGCGAGGACCTGCGCCTCCGGGTCCGGGGGCAGCGGCACGAAGTCGGTGCTCTGCGCGTAGTCGGCGGCGGCGATGCCCGAACGCTTGCCGAACACGTTGATGTCCAGCAGCGAGTTGGTGCCCAGCCGGTTCGCCCCGTGCACGGACACGCAGGCGACCTCGCCGGCCGCGTACAGGCCCGGGACCACCGTCGTGTTGTCCGCGAGGACCTCGCCCTGCACGTTGGTCGGGATACCGCCCATCGCGTAGTGCGCGGTCGGCTGGATCGGGATCGGGTCCGTGTACGGCTCGATGCCGAGGTAGGTGCGCGCGAACTCGGTGATGTCCGGGAGCTTCGCGTCGAGCTGCTCCGGCGGCAGGTGCGTGAGGTCGAGGTAGACGTGGTCGCCCTCGGGACCGCAGCCGCGGCCCTCGCGGATCTCCGTGTAGATGGAGCGCGAGACGACGTCACGCGAGGCCAGGTCCTTCATGACGGGCGCGTACTTCTCCATGAAGCGCTCACCGTCCTTGTTGCGCAGGATGCCGCCCTCGCCGCGCGCGCCCTCGGTGAGCAGGATGCCCATGCGCCAGATGCCCGTCGGGTGGAACTGGAAGAACTCCATGTCCTCCAGCGGCAGGCCCCGGCGCCAGCAGGCCGCCTGGCCGTCACCGGTCAGGGTGTGCGCGTTCGAGGTCACCTTGAAGAACTTGCCGGTGCCGCCCGAGGCGTAGATCACGGACTTCGCGTGGAAGACGTGGATCTCGCCGGTCGCCAGCTCGTAGGCCACCACGCCGGCGGAGTGCTTGACCCCGTCGACCTCGGTGATGAGCTGGTCGAGGACGTAGAACTCGTTGAAGAACTCCACGCCCTCCTTGACGCAGTTCTGGTACAGCGTCTGGAGGATCATGTGGCCCGTGCGGTCCGCCGCGTAGCACGAGCGGCGCACCGGGGCCTCGCCGTGGTTGCGGCTGTGCCCGCCGAAGCGGCGCTGGTCGATCGTGCCGTCCGGGGTGCGGTTGAACGGCAGGCCCATCTTCTCCAGGTCGAGGACCGAGTCGATGGCCTCCTTCGCCAGGATCTCGGCGGCGTCCTGGTCGACCAGATAGTCACCGCCCTTGATCGTGTCGAAGGTGTGCCACTCCCAGTTGTCCTCCTCGACGTTGGCCAGGGCGGCGGCCATGCCGCCCTGCGCCGCGCCGGTGTGCGAACGCGTGGGGTACAGCTTGGTGAGCACGGCGGTGCGGCTGCGCTTCGTCGCCTCGATGGCGGCGCGCATCCCGGCGCCGCCGGCGCCGACGATGACGGTGTCGTACTTGTGGATCTTCAGCTTCATGAGTCTCGTAGCCCCGGCTCTAACGGATGTTCGGGTCGAAGGTGAAGATCACCAGCGTGCCCAGCAGGATGGTGAACACGGTGGCCGCCCACAGCAGGCCCTTGAGCCACATACGGGTCGCGGGGCGCTCCGCGTAGTCGTTGACGATGGTGCGCAGGCCGTTCGCGCCGTGCAGCATCGCCAGCCACAGCATCAGCAGGTCCCACCCCTGCCAGAACGGCGAGGCCCAGCGGCCCGCCACGAAGGCGAAGCCGATCTTGCTGACGCCGCCGTCCAGGAAGAGCTGGATCAGCAGGTGGCCGAGGACCAGCACGACCAGGACGATGCCGGACAGCCGCATGAACAGCCACGCGGCCAGCTCGATGTTGCGCTGCGGCGCCTTCTTCGTCTTCCTGGTGCGCTGCCGGGGCGGCTCGATGACCGGGGCCGGGTGGTCGACGTCGTAGAGCGAGGCGCCCTCGACGGGCCCGACGCCCGAGGCGGTCGCGGATGAGGTCTCGGTGGACATCGCGTCAGCTCCCGAACAGTTGACGTACGGCGTGGCCGAGGACGGAGTAGAGCGAACCGAGCATCAGCACGACCCAGATCACCGTCGCCGTCCAGAACATCTTCTTCTGGTGGCGCGGGCCCTGGGACCAGAAGTCGACGGCGATGATGCGCAGGCCGTTGAGCGCGTGGAAGAGGATCGCGGCGACGAGGCCGTACTCCAGCAGCGCGACGACCGGAGTCTTGTAAGTGGAGACCACGTCGTCGTACGCCTCGGGGGAGACGCGGACGAGCGAGGTGTCCAGCACGTGGACGAACAGGAAGAAGAAAATGAGGACGCCGGTGACTCGGTGAGCCACCCAGGACCACATTCCTTCCCGGCCGCGGTACAGCGTTCCAGCCGGCACGGAAGAACCCTCCGGGAAAAGGATTTGGAGCCTGCCGCGATCCATGTCCTGTCGACGGTCTGGCCCGGCCGGGTACGGTCCACCGGCCCCGGCCATCGTAGTCACGCGACCGGCCGCCGCTCACACGGGGGCCGCCGGTGTGATCAAACTGGCACGTACGGCCTAATGAGCGGGGCACACGTCCCCCGGCGGTCCCCCTGAACGCCTGTCACCTCGGCGTTCGTCCGCGGGCGCCGGCCGCCCCGGGCCGCCGCCCCGCGGGAGGCCGCCGGGCCCGCCCCCGCGCGGCTCGTACGCCCGTACGGTCGCCGTACGTCATCCGAACGGGGAACAGCGGATGCGGCGTGACGCCGTATCGGCTGAGGTGGCAGGAACCGGACATCCCGCGCGCGGGAGACCCGGGCCCGGACCGCCCCCCGGCCGGAGTGTGACGCCGGACGGGACGGGCAGCGGGACACAGGAGCACGACAGGCATCCGCCAGAAGGCATCCGCCAGAAGACATCCGCCAGAAGGCATCCGTCAGAAGACATCGGTCAGAAGATTCCGCCAGACATCCGCCGGACAGAGGACAGAACGTGGCGAACCACCGCCGTCAGGACCCCGCCGAGCACGGTGGCCGGCGCCGCAGACGCGCCCTCGCAGCGACCGGCGGCGCGGTCGTCGTCGCGGCCGCCCTGGTCATCGGGTTCACCGTCTGGCCGGGCGGCGGCGGCTCCGACGAGCACACGGAGCGCCGCGACAGCGCGAGCCCGGGTGAGCCCGCGACCCCCGCCTCCGCCTTCCCCGTCTCCCGGGCGCCCCGCGCCCTGCCCACCGTGCGCGAACACCAGGCCGCGCGCGGGCCGGGCTGGACCCCGGGGAAGGGCGGCCGGGTCCTCGTGTCCGACGCGGGCCTCGCCGACGAGGGCAGACTGCTGGCCTCCGAGCTGAAACTGTCCTACGGCGGCCAGAAGAAGAAGCCCCGGCGCGGCGACGTCTCCCTCGTCCTCGACACCGGGGCCAAGGGCGGCGAGGAGTCCTACACCCTGCGGGTGCGCGACGGGCAGGTCCGGATCAGCGGGCCCGCGCAGGCCGGGGTCTTCTACGGCACCCGCACCCTCAAGCAGACCGTGCACGCCGACAAGAAGGCCCCCGAGGGCGTCGTACGCGACGCGCCCGCCAAACCGCAGCGCGGCTTCGCCCTCGACATCGCGCGCAAGACCTACGGCCTGGACTGGATCAAGGACCGGGTGCGGGAGCTGGGCGACCTCAAGTACAACCAGCTCGGCCTGCACTTCTCCGACGACCAGGCCTTCCGCGTCGAGTCCTCCTCGCACCCCGAGATCGTCTCCAAGGACCACTTCACGAAGGACCAGATCCGGTCGCTCGTGACGCTCGCCGAGTCCCGGCACATCGCCGTCGTCCCCGAGATCGACTCGCCCGGACACCTCGGCGCCGTCATCAAGGCCCACCCCGACCTCCAGTTGCGCGACGTCCGGGGCCGGGCCGTGACCGGGGCCGTGGACGTCTCCGACGCCAAGGCCGGCAAGATCGTCGACGATCTGCTCAAGGAGTACGCGCCGCTGTTCCCCGGCCCCTACTGGAACCTCGGCGCCGACGAGTACCAGGCCCTCGTGCGCAGCGACCCCGAAGCCTCCTTCCCGAAGCTCGCCGCGCTCGCCCGCCAGAAGCACGGCGCGCGCGGCCGCGTCCAGGACCTCGCCACCGACTGGCTCAACGCGCGCGCCAGGACCGTCCGCGACGCCCGCAAGGGCCGCACCCTCAAGGCGTGGAACGACGGGTTCTTCAGCGGCGGGCAAACCGAGGCCGACAAGGACGTCCAGGTCCTCTACTGGACCGGCAAGGAGATCGGCGCCCGGCAGCCCACCGAGTACCTCGCCTCCGGCCGCAAGCTCGTCAACTACAACGACGAGTACCTCTACTACGTGCTCGGGCAGCCCAACACCTTCCGCTACCCGACCGGGCAGCGCATCTACGAGCAGTGGACCCCGCTCGTCGTCCGCGGCACCACCCCGGTCCCCGCCAAGTACGACGACCAGATCCTCGGCGGCACCTTCGCCGTGTGGGGCGACCTGCCCCAGGCGCAGACCGAGCAGCAGGTCGCCGACGGCATCCGGATGCCGTTGCGCGCCTTCATCGAGAAACTCTGGCCCGCGAAGAAGCCGGACCTCACCTGGACCCAGTTCACCGAACTGTCCAAGGCCGTGGGCTGACGCACCGGCCGCCGCCTCCCCCTTCCCCCGTGGTGGCGCCCGCCCGGATGCTTGTGCTGAAGTCGCCGCACGCACGGGCGCACACCACGGGGAGCACGCATGGGGTACTGGGGCTACTACGTCGTCGCGCGGAGCGAGCGCCCGCTCGGGGAACTGGCCACGCTCGGCCCCGTACGCGCGGTGCTCCAGCCGCTCGACCTGCGGCCCGACGGCTGGCAGGTGTGGGAGTACGCGACCGACCCGGCCGCCGCCGAACAGCCCGGCATGGGCTCGATGAACCGGCTCGCCCGGGAGAGCGGGCAGCCCGCCCTCTTCGGCTACGTCATGGACAGCGCCTGCGTCGTCGTCGAGGGCGCCTCACCGGTGGCGGGCGCCTGGACGGCCTGCCTGGGCCGTGAGGCGCTCGCCCGCTACCTGCGCCCGCAGGACTGCGGCGGCCTCACCGTCGACGACTACTTCCCGCCCGCCGGGGAGGCCGCCGCCCACGCGGTGCGCTGGGCCGCCGAGGCGGGCGCCCACGCCGAGACCGGCCGGCTGCTCGCCCTGCTCACCCACGCGCCCGAGACCTCGGCGGAACACTCCTTCTTCCGCTTCCTGGACCGGCTGGGGGTGCTGCCGATATGAGGGGCCGCCCCCGGGTCCGCGTACGGTGCCGGGCCACGGAAAGGCGAACGGCCGGAGTCGCCACCCCCCACAGGAGAGACCCCGGCCGCCGCACGGCACGGGCCGCTTCGCGACCCGTACTCCCTTCAGCGCCGACGCTGCGGTTTCCGTCACACCGCGCTGCGTCACCCACCGGTCGCGCTTCGTGCAACACGTGGACGGAGACCCGTTTCAGGCCGTAGCGTGCTGATTCGCGCCGGACCGGACCACCCGGAACACCCGGACACCACGGACCGGGCGCGGCAGCCGAGGGCCGTACGGCCCGACGCGTCCGGTTCCCCGTCGCCTTGCGACGGCCCGGACGTTCATCCGCGAGTGGGGGCAGGCTGAGGGGTGCTGGGGGACGACGCGGAGCTGACCGCCGCGGTACTCGCGGCGCAGGACGGCGACGAGGCCGCGTTCCGCACGGTGTACCGGTCCGTGCAGCCGAGGCTGCTCGGCTACATACGCACGCTCGTCGGCGAGGCCGACGCCGAGGACGTCGCCTCCGAGGCGTGGCTCCAGATCGCCCGCGACCTCGGCCGGTTCAGCGGCGACGCGGACCGCTTCCGGGGCTGGGCCGCGCGCATAGCCCGCAACCGCTCCCTGGACCACATCCGCATGCGCGGCCGGCGCCCCGCCGTGGGCGGCGACGAGTCCGAACTCACCGTGCGCCCCGGCGAGTCGGACACGGCGGGGGAGGCCATCGAGGCGCTCGCCACGGGCGAGACCCTCGCCCTGATCGCCCAGCTCCCGCAGGACCAGGCCGAGGCCGTCGTCCTGCGGGTCGTCGTCGGCCTCGACGCGAAGAGCGCCGCCGCGACCCTCGGCAAACGCCCCGGCGCGGTGCGCACCGCCGCCCACCGCGGACTCAAGCGCCTCGGCGAACTCCTCGGCCCCGCCGCGGAGTCCAGGCCCTCCGGCGTCCCCGCGCAGCGTCGTTCCACCGCCCCCACGAGCCCGGTCGCGCGGGTGGTCGCGGCGGGAGTGACGCCGGGCGCCCCGCCGACGCAGAAAGACGTGTGATGTCCGACGAGCACAGCGCCCCCACGGCGCCCGCACGGACCCCCGGCGAGCCGCCCCGCCCGGCCGCCGCGCGTCAGGCACGGGCCGCGCTGCTGTCCGGACTCCCGCTCGACGCCCTGCCCGGCCCCGCCCGCCGCCACGCCGAACACCTCACGGCCGCCCTGCGCGCCGTCACCGTCCCGCGCCCCGGGGACACCGACTCCGCCGAGCCGCCCGAGCCGCTCCTCGCCGCGTTCCGCGCCGCCCACCCGCGGAGGACGGCGGACGCGGCCGCGGCGGGCACGGACGCGGTGGGCGTGGACGCGCCGGGCACGACCCCGGTGGGCACGGACGCGCCGGGCACGGCCCCGGTGGGCGCGGACGCGGTGGGCGCACCGGCGCGCCGCACCGGCCCGCGCGGCTGCGCGCGCGGGCTCGGGCCCGGCTCCTGGGCCCGGTCCACCCGGCTCGCGGCGGCCGGAGTCCTGAGCATCGGCATGATCGGCGGCGTCGCCGTCGCGGCCGGTGCGGGGGCGCTGACCTCGCCGTTCCCCTCGCCGGTCGACCAGCGGGCGCCGCTGCCGCACGGCACCACCGCGCCGGCACCGACCGGGAGCGCGGACGAAAGGAGCGGACAGGCCCCCCAGACCCTGTCCTCCGGAGAGCCCACCGCGTCCCCGAGCCGGCAGTCCCCGTCCACACCGCCCTCGCCCTCCCCCCTGCCCCGCTCCCCGTCGACGTCCCCGCCCCCGCCGCCGGACAGCCCCGCCGGGTCCTCCCCGGCCGGTAGCGGCGGCACCGGGAGCGGGACGGGGCCGCACACCTCGGACGTCCTGCGGCCCTGCCAGGACCAGCGGCGCGGCCGTCCGCTCGACGTCCTCGCCCTGCGCCGGCTGGCCCGCGCGGCCCACGGCGCCGCCGCCGTACCGGAGTTCTGCCGCCAACTGCTCGGACTGCCGCCCGGCCCCTGGCGGAACGTCCTGCTGCCGCCGGGTTCGCCGATCCCGCTGACCCCGGGGGACGGCGCTCCCGCCCCCGAGCCCCCCGCGACCTCCCCGGCCGCCGCCGAGACGGCGCCCGGCTCCCCGCCCACCTACGGGTACGGGGGCGCGGCCTCCCGCACGCCCCGGGCGACGGGGACGCCGCGGGCCACCGACGCGGAGACCACGCCGGCCGCACCGACCGGCCCCGCGGGGCCGGGCGGGGAGCCTGGACCGGAGGTGACCCCCTCCGCCGCTCCCGGCGCCGAGGCGCACTCGTCCCCCGCCGGCGATCCCGCCTCCTAGACCGGTTCGTTGACGGGCCGGATCTCGACGCCGCTGTGTCCCACCGCGACCTCGGGCAGTCGCGCGGCGAGGGCGACGGCGGCGTCCAGGTCGGGGGCCTCCACGACGTAGTAGCCGCCCAGTGCCTCCTTGGCCTCGATGAAGGGGCCGTCGGTCGGTGTGGGGCGGCCGTTCGCGTTGCCGCGCAGCGTCCTCGCGGTCGTCGTCGGGAGCAGCTCGTGACCGGCCAGGACGGCGTCACCCGCGGCGGCGGTGAACGCGGCGTGCCCCGCCTCGACCTCCTTCTGTTCCCGCTCGGACATCGATTCCCAGATCCGCTCGTCCCCGTAGATGAGGAGCAGGTACTTCGCCATCTCACACGTCCCGTCGTCCTGGGGCCGGTTCCGGCCCGCCTGTACCTACGACGAACGAGCCCGGCCGCCGATCGACGCCCCGCCGCCGGGAATCCCGGGGAACCCCTCTCCCGGACGGCCCGCGGCGGCTGCCGGGGAGGACCCGGAAGACGGCGCGGAGAACTAGGCCCCGCCGGGGTGTGACACTTTCCGCGCGCCCGGCGCAGTATGAAGTGAGCCGACTGGTCATCGGCTGACGCACGAGCCGGGGTTCCCCCCGTACTTCCGGCTCGTTGCCACCCGGCGCGGGCGGGACACGTTCCCCCGGTCCCGTCCGCGCCTCCCGCACATACTGAGCGGACGCTTTTGTGCGGACCCGCCCCTTTTCCGCCGCCCCGCCGCGCCCGCGCCCCCGCCCGGCCGGCAGGTGTTCACGAGCGGCCCGGCAACTTGGGCGCGCGGCCCCTGGTCCAACTCGGTGACCACGAGCACCACGGCGCACCGACCTTCCGAAGGGGCACCTCCGTATGCGCGTCCACCAGACCCTCACCACCACCCTCGCCCTGGGCCTCGCCCTCGGCGCGAGCGCCCTCGCGGCGCCGCCCGCCCAGGCCGCGGGGACCACCACCGCCGCCACCGTCGTCAACGAGGACGGAGAGCTGCGCTACCGGGCCGCCCCGGGACAGCGCAACGAACTGACGGTCGACGAGGAGGTGGAGCGGCGCGGCGAGTTCGAGTCGTACTACGTGCTCACCTTCCGCGACCGGTACGACATCACCGTCGAGGCGGGCGCGGCGACCTGGAACGAGTGCGTCCACCCCGCGCAGGACGATCCCGCCCTCGTACGCTGCGCGGTCCTGATCCCGCAGAACTCCGACGACTCCGACGACTACGCCGTCGACCTCGGCGACCAGGGCGACACCGCGACGCTCGCACCGGGCAGCCACGCCTGGGCCCGGGTCGACGGCGGACCGGGCGAGGACGTGCTCAAGGCGTCCGCGTCCGCCATGCTCTACGGCGGCAGGGGCGCCGACCGGCTCGACGGCGGCGGCGGCCCCTTCGGCTTCGGCTCCTACGGCGGCCCGGGGGACGACGTCCTCACCCACTGCGGCCAGGACTGCTTCGGCGGGCCCGGGAACGACTCCCTGACCGGCACCGGCCAGGAGAACACCCTGCACGGCGGCGACGGCGACGACGTACTGCGCGGAAAGGGCGGCGCCGACGTCCTCCACGGCGGCGAGGGCGCCGACCGCCTCCACGGCGGGGCGGGGAACGACACGCTGTGGGGCGAGGGCGGCGACGACGTCCTGTGGGGCGGCCCCGGAACGGACCGGCTCCACGGCGGCCCGGGCCACGACGTGCCGCACCAGGACTGAGGCGGGCGCCGGCCCCCGCCGAGGCACCGCCCCCGGGGCCGCCGGGACGTCCCGTTCTCCGCGGAACGCCCCGGCGGCCTCCCGGCGGCCTCAGTACACGACGACCTTGTCCCCGGTGCGGACCGCGGCGAAGAGCGCGGCGATCTTCTTCTCGTCGCGCACGTTGACGCAGCCGTGCGAGGCGCCCGAGTAGCCGCGCGCCGCGAAGTCCGAGGAGAAGTGGACGGCCTGGCCGCCGCTGAAGAACATCGCGTACGGCATCGGCGAGTCGTACAGCGTCGAGAC
Organism: Streptomyces sp. NPDC007088; assembly: GCF_042869355.1. Lineage (NCBI taxonomy): Bacteria > Bacillati > Actinomycetota > Actinomycetes > Kitasatosporales > Streptomycetaceae > Streptomyces > Streptomyces sp. NPDC007088. The sequence goes on along the minus strand of NZ_JBIAFO010000013.1, from coordinate 150,363 downwards.
GTGGTGCCGCGACTTCCAGTACACGGTGAACGCGCCGTCCCTGGTGGGCGTGTAGGCCGAGCCGAACCGGACGTCCATGACGGAGCGGGTACGGCCGTCCACCATCCACGCGAGGGTCCGGCTGCGCTTGCTCACGCACAGCACCCGGCCCTCGCGGCAGCGCGCGTCGGGCGCGGTCACCGGCAGCGTCGTCTCCGGGTACAGCTCCGCGCGGCCCGGCTGCCGCGACACGGCGCGCAGCCGCCGCCAGGCCGTCGCGTCCACGCGCCCCGTCACCGGCAGGCCCCGGGCCCGCTGGAAGGCGGAGACGGCGGCGGCCGTCACCTGCCCGTAGTACCCGGTCGGCTTCTGCCGGAAGTGGCCGAGGGTCCACAGCCGCGCCTGCAACTCCCGTACCTGGCCGCCCCGCTGACCGTACGCGGGAAGGGCGGGGGCGGGCGGCGCCGCCGGGGAGGAGGGCGGCGGGGCCGGGGGCGGCACCGGCGCGGACGGCGGCCGGGACGGGCCGCGCGCGGGCCGGGAGGCCGGGGCGGCGGAGGTGTGCGAGGACAGCGGCGCGGGCGCCGGCGTGTAGCGCGGGGCGGGGGAGGAGCGGGCGCCCGGCACCGCGGCGGACATCCTTGACGGGGCCTTCTGGTCCGGCGCCGCCACCCCCTCCCCGGGCCGGCAGCCCCCGAGCGCCGTGACGGCCAGCGCCGTCACGAGGCCGGTCACCAGCGCGCCGCGCCGCACACCGGAGCGCGTACTGCTCGTCATGGGTCCCCTTCCGTGGGCCGGCCCGAGCGCCCGCGACCCGGGCGCACGCGGTCCTGAGGCGCGGCCGGTACACCCCGGCCGCCGTGCCGACGAGGAAGGCTGCCCCGCGCACGCGTCTCCTGAACGTCCCTAATGTGCCGTATCGCTGTGAGCAAGCTCCCAGCGTGGGGACCTGCACGAGAGGGCCCGCGCCCCACTACAGTCCGTGGCGAACAGTGAGCGCCGCCGCCGGGTGGCGGCGGTGGTTGAGCGGGAGGCAACGCAATGACGCGCGAGTCCGAGTCCGGTCTGCCCATCGAGCCGGTGTACGGGCCGGACGCCCTGGCCGGCTGGGACCCCGCCGAGAAGCTGGGCGAGCCCGGCGCCTACCCCTTCACCCGCGGCGTCTACCCCACGATGTACACCGGCCGGCCCTGGACCATGCGCCAGTACGCCGGTTTCGGCACCGCCACCGAGTCCAACGCCCGCTACAAGCAGCTCATCGCGAACGGCACGATGGGCCTGTCCGTCGCCTTCGACCTGCCGACCCAGATGGGCCACGACTCGGACGCGCCCATCGCGAGCGGCGAGGTCGGCAAGGTCGGCGTCGCGATCGACTCGGTGGACGACATGCGCGTCCTGTTCGGCGGCATCCCGCTGGAGCGGGTCTCGACGTCCATGACGATCAACGCGCCCGCCGCGCTCCTCCTGCTCCTGTACCAACTCGTCGCCGAGGAAAAGGGCGTGAGCGCCGACAAGCTCACCGGCACGATCCAGAACGACGTGCTGAAGGAGTACATCGCGCGCGGCACGTACATCTTCCCGCCCAAGCCCTCGCTGCGCCTGATCGCGGACATCTTCAAGTACTGCCGGGCCGAGATCCCGAAGTGGAACACCATCTCGATCTCCGGCTACCACATGGCGGAGGCCGGGGCCACGCCCGCGCAGGAGATCGCCTTCACCCTCGCCGACGGCATCGAGTACGTGCGTACGGCGGTCGCCGCCGGCATGGACGTGGACGACTTCGCGCCGCGCCTGTCCTTCTTCTTCGTGTCCCGTACGACGATCCTGGAGGAGGTCGCCAAGTTCCGTGCCGCGCGCAGGATCTGGGCCCGGGTCATGCGCGAGGAGTTCGGCGCGAAGAACCCCAAGTCGCTCATGCTGCGCTTCCACACGCAGACCGCCGGGGTGCAGCTGACCGCGCAGCAGCCGGAGGTCAACCTCGTCCGGGTCGCCGTCCAGGGCCTCGCCGCGGTGCTCGGCGGGACCCAGTCGCTGCACACCAACTCCTTCGACGAGGCCATCGCGCTGCCCACCGACAAGTCCGCGCGCCTGGCCCTGCGCACCCAGCAGGTCCTCGCCTACGAGACCGACGTGACGGCCACGGTCGACCCCTTCGCCGGTTCCTACGTGGTCGAGAAGCTGACCGACGAGGTCGAGGCGGCCGCCCTCGCCCTCATGGACAGGGTCGAGGAGCTGGGCGGAGCGGTCAACGCGATCGAGCACGGTTTCCAGAAGAACGAGATCGAGCGCAGCGCCTACCGCATCGCCCAGGAGACGGACTCCGGGGAGCGCGTCGTGGTCGGCGTCAACCGCTACCAGCTCGACGCGGAGGAGCCGTACGAACCGCTGCGGGTCGACCCGGCGATCGAGGCCCAGCAGGCCGCCCGCCTCGCCCGGCTGCGCGCCGAACGCGACCAGCCCGCCGTGGACGCGGCCCTGGACGCGCTGCGCAAGGCCGCCGAGGGCACCGACAACGTCCTCTACCCGATGAAGGAGGCGCTCGCCGCCCGCGCCACCGTCGGCGAGGTGTGCAACGCGCTGCGCGAGGTGTGGGGCACCTACGTGCCGAGTGACGTGTTCTGAGGGGCCCGGGGTTCTGGCGGTGCCCGGCCCTCCCCGGCCCTCCCCGGTCCTCCCCGGTCCTCTCCTGCCCTCCCGGACCGAACTGCGGACACCACCTGAGAACCGGGCCCGCCGCGTGCGACACTCGGCCCATGTTCGGCGTCATAGACCTCCCCACCTACCTCGCGGGTGTCGCACTCATCGTCCTGCTGCCCGGCCCCAACTCCCTGTACGTCCTCTCGGTGGGCGCCCGGCGCGGCGTACGCACCGGGTACAAGGCGGCGGCGGGGGTGTTCTGCGGGGACACGGCCCTGATGACGCTCTCGGCGGCCGGGGTCGCCTCGCTGCTCCAGGCCAACGACCTGCTGTTCTCGATCGTGAAGTACGCGGGCGCCGGCTACCTGAGCTGGCTCGCCTACGGCATGATCCGCTCGGCGCTCACGCTGTGGCGCACCCGCAAGGAGCGGGCGGCGGCGCGCGAGGGGAGCGAGACGGCCGAGGAGGAGCGCCCCTTCCGCCGGGCCCTCGTGATCAGCCTGTTCAACCCGAAGGCCATCCTGTTCTTCATCGCCTTCTTCGTGCAGTTCGTGGACCCGTCCTACGCCCACCCGGCGCTCTCCTTCGTGGTCCTCGGCTTCTTCGCGCAGCTCGCGAGCTTCCTGTACCTGAGCACCCTGATCTTCGCCGGGACCCGGCTGGCCGGGGCCTTCCGCCGCCGCAAGCGGCTCGCGGCGACGGCGACCTCGGCGGCCGGGGCGCTGTTCCTCGGCTTCGCGGTGAAGCTCTCACTCAGCAGCGTCTGAACCGGTCCGGTCCCGGTCTCCGGTCGGTCCGGTCGGCGGCGTCCGGCCCGGTCCGGTCCCGGGCCGCCGGACGGTGTCTCACGCCGCGAGCCACTCCTTGAGCCAGGCCCGCAGCCCCGTCTCCGTCTCCCCGGAGCCCGCCCAGGCGACGTACCCGTCCGGCCGGACCAGGAACAGGCCCTCCCCGTACGGCGCGCAGGACGGCACCTCGACGGCGCGCACGTACGGGGGCAGCCCGGTGGGCGCGGGCGTGGCGACCGCGAGGAGCGTCCAGTGCGGGCCGCGGAACGCGTCGAAGAGGCGGACCCCGCCCGGCCGTCCGTCCGGGGCCCGGTCCCCGGCCCGCAGCGCCGCCCCGGCCGGCAGCACGTCCCGGGACAGCGGCGACTCGCGGTAGTGCAGGCCGAGCTGTTGGGTCTCCCTGCCGCGCCTGGCCTCACCCCGGTGGACGCGGGTGGACAGGCCGAGCATCGCCGCCGCGTTGGGCAGCCGCTCCCGCTCGTAGGTGTCGAGCAGTGCGCCGGGCGCCCCCCGCCTGAGGACCGCGCCGAGCTTCCAGCCCAGGTTGTACGCGTCCTGCACACTCGTGTTGAGGCCCTGTCCGCCCGCGGGGGAGTGGACGTGGGCGGCGTCCCCGGCGAGGAACACGCGGCCCGCGCGGAAGCGGTCGGCGAGCGCGGCGCGCACCGTGAAGTCCGAGGCCCACCGCACCTCCTCCACTTCCTCCGCGCCGACATGGGTGCGCTCGGCCACCAGCGCGCGCACCGCCGCCGGGCCCGGGTCCACGCGCGTCCCCGCCGGCAGTCGCGCGACGAACTGGAAGACGTCGGTGGCCGGGAGCGGGCAGGCCGTCGCGAAACCGGTCTCCTCCTCGCCGGGGAAGATGTGCCAGTGCTCGCGGTCCAGGGCGCCGTCAGCGATCCGCAGATCGGCGACGAGCATCGGCCCGGGGTCGACCGTCTCGCCGGTCATACCGATGCCGAGCAGCCGGCGCACCGTGCTGCGCCCGCCGTCCGTGCCCACGACGTAGGCCGCGCGCACCGGCTCCGGCCGCCCCGCGAAGCGCAGCGTCACCCCGTCCGCGTCCTGGTCGAGGCCGGTCAGCTCCCGCCCGTACGCGACGCTCCCGCCCAGGGCGGTGAGCCGGTCCCGCAGCAGCCGCACCGTGCGCCACTGCGGGACCAGCCAGGCGCCGCCGTACGGCTCGGTCTCCGTGACCACCGGTTCGTCGAACATGCGGTGCTCGCCGCGCGGCCGCCCGTCCGCCCACAGCAGCCCGACGGGCGGGGGCCCGCCGCCCGCGAGCATCCCCCCGGCCACCCCGAGATCGTCCAGGACCTCCAGGGTGCGCGGCTGCACGCCCTTGCCGCGCGAGCCCGGGAACAGGCCCGTACCGCGCTCGGCGAGCAGCGTCCGCACCCCGCGCCGCGCCAGGTCGCAGGCGAGGACGAGACCGGCCGGCCCCGCCCCGATCACCGCGACCTCCCAGCTCTCCGCTTCCGGGTTCCCCATCGCCCGCCCCTTCCTTAACACCGTTAAACCCTGTCCTCCGCAGCGTGCGCTTAACGCTGTTAAATTGTCAAGGGAGGGAGAGCCGGGCCGGCGGATAGATTGGGGGCGTGCCCACGAAGAGAGAAGCCCCCCGCCTCGACCGCGCGCAGGTCGTCGACACCGCGCTGCGACTGCTCAACGAGGTCGGTCTCGACGGGCTCAGCCTGCGGCTCATCGCCCGGGAACTGGACGTCAAGGCGCCCGCCCTCTACTGGCACTTCAGGAACAAGCGGGAACTGCTCGACGAGATGGCCACCGAGATGTACCGGCGGATGACCGGCGGGCGCGAGGAACCGGCGGGCGCGGCCGGGATGAGCTGGCGCGAGCGGACGACGGCCGTGGCGCGCGGACTGCGCTCCTCGCTGCTCGCCTACCGGGACGGCGCGCGGGTCTTCACCGGAACCCGCCTCACCGGCACCGAGCACGGCGCGGGCATGGAGGCGAACCTGCGCGCGCTCACCGACAGCGGCTTCACGCTGGAACAGGCGATCCGCGCGACCACGACCGTCTTCACCTTCGTCCTCGGCTTCGTCGCCGAGGAGCAGGGCATGCGCACCTACCCCGACGACAGCCGCCCCGCCTTCGACGTCACGGAACGCGCCCGCCGCCTCTCGGGCACCCCTCTCGCGGCCGAGGCCGGGCACTACGTCTTCGAGGGCTACGACGAGGCGTTCGAGGAGGGCCTCGCCCTGCTCGTGGAGGGGGCGGCGGCGCGGTACGGGGTGGCGTGATCCGCCAGGCGGCCCACCCGGAACCGGACCCGGGCGGCGGCCCCGCGCCCCGTCTCAGCGCCCGGTGCGCAGCTCGCGCACGGCTCCCACGAGCGCCTTGCGCAGTACGGGGGTCAGGGGCCGTTCCACGAAACGGTGCAGGAGCCAGGCGAGCAGCAGCATGCCCGCGATCGTGGCCGGGAGGGTCACGGCGGCCGGCAGGCCCAGGCGCACGTGCAGCGCGTGCACCACGACCCAGCCGAGGTGCTCGTGCACGAGGTAGAAGGGGTAGGTGAGCGCGCCCGCGAGGGTCAGCCAGCGCCACCGCGCCCAGTCGAACCAGCCCACCGCGATGGCCGCGACCGCCGCGAAGCCGAAGGTCACGACGGCGATGATCACGAGCGTCGAACGGTAGGAGAACGCCTCGACGGTGTGCGGGTGCCACAGGTCGGCCACCGCGTAGTGCTGGCCCAGCACCAGACCGGTCGCCGCGATACCCCAGCCGAGGGTGTCCCGCCGGTCGCGGTGCACGAGGTACAGGCCGATCCCGCCGACGAAGAAGGGCGCGTACGAGGGCATGAGGACCTGCTCCAGCAGCGCCGAGTCCGCCGCGTCGGTGAGCGCCGCGCCCAGCGTCCACAGCGCGCAGAACAGCACGACCCGCTGCCGCGTCGCCCCCGGCAGCACGACGCACACCGCGAACAGCGCGTAGAAGCGCAGCTCGGCCCAGAGCGTCCAGCACACGCCCAGGACGCGGTGGGCGCCCAGGGGCATCTGGAGCAGCGACAGGTTGAGCAGCGTGTCGCTCGGCGACAGCGCGTCCCACGCGACGAACGGCAGCGCGAACACCGCCGTCACCAGCAGCACCGCGCACCAGTAGCCGGGCATCAGCCGGGAGACCCGGGACGCGAAGAACGCCGAGAGCGACCGCCCCCAGCCGCTCATGCAGATCACGAACCCGCTGATGACGAAGAAGATCTGCACCCCGAGCGGACCGTAGGCGAACCACTCGCTGAGCCTCGGGAACTGGTGGGCCGGGGAGGAACCCCAGGCCCGCGTGATGTCCCCGCCGCGCCCGCCGTAGTGGTAACAGGCCACCATGAGCGCGGCCAGCAGTCGCAGCCCGTCCAGGGCCCGCAGCCGGGGGCGGCGCGCGGGTGCGGGGCCCGCGGCGGGAGCCTCGACCGGGACGGCGGCCCCCGTTCCCCGCCCACCGGCCGACCCGTCTCCGGGCAGCGACACCGGGCCGCTCACGCCGTTCCCGGGCGCTGACACCGCACCGCCCACCCCCTCGTGCGGCGGCGACACCGGTGTCCCGGGCGCCGGGTTCCGGCGTGCGGCCGGTCCCCCGGACGACGGCCCGTGCGGGGGACCGGTCAGTGTGCGGTCGGCGGGAGCGGACATGGAGACCCTTCCGGGTGCGGGACCGGGCCGGGGCGGGCCCGGACGGGGGCGGGGCTGGACGGGGCGGGGCGGGGCTGGACTGTGCGAGGGCGGTGGGTGAGGCGAGGGTGGTGGCGGTGGTTGAGGCGGTGGCGGTGGTTGAGGCGGGGGCGGCCCGGTGGGGCCGGAGCCGTCAGCGTAGGCCCGTGGCCAGGCCCCCGACCGGCCTCGCGAACGCCGTTCGCCGTCTCTTCCACGGCTGTTCACCGGGGCGTCGAGCGGCCCGTACGCGGCGCCGGTGGGACGACGAGGGCGCGTCCCGGCGGACGACGGGGGCGCCTCAGCGGGCGACGGGGGCGTCCCGGCGGGCGACGGGGGCGTCCCGGCGGGCGACGGGGGCGTCCCGGCGGGCGACGGGGGCGTCCCGGCGGGCGAAGGGGCCCGTTCTCCCCCTCGCGGCCCCCGCCCGTCACTCCAACCGCACTACACTCGTGTCGAGTTGATCACCTGATGGGCGCTACGCAACGGAGTTGGCGATGGCCGGAACGCGGGACACGGGCAACACCTCTGAGATCGACACCACCCGGCCGCATCCGGCCCGGATGTACGACTGGATGCTGGGCGGCAAGGACAACTACCCGGTGGACGAGGCGCTCGGCCGGCAGATGGTCGCCCTGGAGCCGCAACTGCCCGTCATGGCACGGACGAACCGGGCCTTCATGCGCCGCAGCGCCCTGTGGCTCGCGCGGAGCGGCGTCCGGCAGTTCCTCGACGTGGGCTCCGGCATACCCACCGAACCCAACCTGCACCAGATCGCGCAGGGTGTGGCTCCGGAGGCCCGCGTCGTCTACTGCGACCGCGACCCGATCGTGATGGCACACGCCGAGGCGCTCCTGCGCGGAACGCCCGAAGGAGCCCTCGACTTCGCCCTCGTCGACGCCCACGACACCGACGCGGTGCTCGAACTCGCCACCAAAAACCTCGACTTCGAGCAGCCCGTGGCCGTCCTCCTGGTCGCGCTGCTGCACTTCGTCGCCGACGAGGACGGCGCGTACGAGCTGGTGGAACGCCTCAAGGACAAGCTGGCACCCGGCAGTTACCTCGTCATGTCGCACTTCACCGCCGACTTCCACTCGCCGGAGGAGGTGGCGAAGGCCGACAGCATGTACAAGGCGAAGGGTCTCACCGCCGCCCTGCGCACCAAGGAACAGTTCGGCCGCTTCTTCGAGGGCTTCACCCCCGTGGAGCCCGGCATCGTCCTGGCCGAGCACTGGCACCCCGAGCTGGGCGAACCGGCCCCCGGACTGGAGAACGGCGGCACCAGCTCGACGTACGCGGCGGTGGGACGGAAGGACTGAGGGCGGGCGCCGGGCGGCGGGCGCCGGGTGACCCGTGGCGGATGGAGGCTCACCGCCGCCACGCGCCGCCGGGGGCGGCTCCCGCCCGGCCCGAGACGCCGTTCCCCCGCTCTTCCCCGGTCGTTCACCGGCGCGTCGCGCGTGTTTCCCGGGGGGCCGCCAGGCTGCAAGCCGCCCGCCGGACACTCCGCCACCGGCGGCCCCGGCCGCCACGCGACCCGTCGGGGCGCCGGCCGTCCCGAGCGCTTGGAGCACCATGTCGAGAACCCGCGGCCCCCGCGACAGCACGGAGGAGGCGCGCGGGCCGGGTCCCAAGCCGGCGCCCGACCTGGAGAGCTGCCTGCGCGCCTGCGCCACGCACAGCGGGAAACTGGTCGCGGGCCTGGACCGGAGCCGTAACGAACTCGCCGAGTCACTGCGCCAGTTGCTCGCGCTGTACGCCTCCAGGCCGCTGCCCGCCCCCGTCCTGCCCGCCCCGACGAGTGGTGGCGGGCTGCTGCGCCGCCCGGCGGCCGGCACCACCCGGCCCGCGCCCGCCCCGCCCCGGCTGGACAACGCGCTGCTCGACGCGCTGCTCACCGTCGCGCACAAGGCCCTGGACTGCGGCTACGAGGACGAGGCACGGCTCGCCGCGGGCGTGTCCGAAACGCTCGTCAGCCTGCGCGCGGGCTCACGCGCCGCCTGGCGCCTGCACGCCCGGGTGCTGGAGACGGCCGGCGCCGAGTCCGCCGCCCTCGCCGCCTACGAGCGGTACCTCGGCCTCACCGAACAGGACGGCTTCGGCATCCGCCCCAAGACCAACGGGATGCGGATCGCCGCCGAACGCCGGCACGCGCTGCTGGTCCGGCTCGCCGCCGACTGCCCCCGGGCCGCCGCGCACCGCGGCGCCCCCGTCACCGAGACCTGGACCGAAGGGCTCGACCTCGCCGCGCGCGGCGACTGGGAGGGCGCCCGCGCCCTGCTGACCGGCGCCCTGCTGACCCTCGGCGACGGGGAGTCCGCCGACGAGTTCCAGGACGCGCTCGGCCAGTACCTCGACCTCGCCTCCCGCACCCTGACCCACGAGGCCGCCCACGTACCCGGAGCCGGTCCCGGAGGGCTCACCGGGCTCAACGCGCTGCTCGCCGACTACGCCGAACTGCGCCGCAACCGGATGCGCGGACCGGTGGACGACCCGACCGTCGGCGGGGTCAACTGGCTCTCGCTCGGCGAGTTCCGCCATCACATCGAGGGCCGCACCGTCTGCCTGGTCGCCAACTCCGGGCGGGTCGGGGCGAGCACCATGGGCCCCCGGATCGACGCGTACGACCTCGTGGTCCGCTTCAACTCCTACCGCGTCGACCCGGCCGCGACCGGCAGCCGCACCGACCTCCACGTCACCATCCACAAACACGGCTTCAACTGGGAGAAGCCCGTCACCACGCGGCTCGTGTTCGGCGGTGACCTGGGGGACTGGCGGTACTCGCTGCGCAACCGGCTCGTCCCGGGCGCGCAGCGCAACCTGGGCGACGAGTCACTGCGCTGGCCGCTGCGCGAGATCGGCGGGGTGTCGGCGCGGGCGTGGCCCGGTATCCCCACCAGCGGCTTCAACATGCTGTACCTGCTGGACTTCCTCGACGTCAGCCCCGTCATCGACCTGATCGGCTTCGACTTCTACGAGAGCGGCGCCTACCGCACGGACGAGGCCATGAAGCTGCCCGTCACCTCCGTGCACGAGTACTCCGACGAGAAGACCTGGGTCATGGAACGCGCCCAGCACGTCGACGACATGAGGATCGCCCTGAGATGACCGTGCCCACCGCCCCCGGACCGCCGGTCCTGCCCACCGCCCCCGGACCGCCGGTCCGTCCGGCCACCGCCCCCGGCCGGCCGCTGCCGGACGGGCCCGACACCTCCGCGCACCGCCTCACCGGCAGACGGCGCGTCGCCTTCGCGAGCTTCGTCGACGAGAACTACCTGCCCGGCTTCCTCGCCCTGCTGCGCAGCCTCGCCCTGTCCAACCCGGGGGTGTGCGAGGACTTCCTCGTCCTGCACGACGGACTGCACCCCGATGCGATCGCCCGCATGCGCGCCCTCCACCCACGCCTCAGGCTGCGCCGGGTCGACGCCGGACGCTACGACGCGTACGTCAAGGGCGACCAGGCCAACTACCTCGTCCGCAAGGCGTACTTCATCCTCGACGTGTTCCGGGTCCGGGACTACGACACCGTCATCACCCTGGACACCGACATGATCGTCCTCGGTGACCTGGGGGAGCTGCTGCGGCTGCGCGAAGGGCTCGCCGCCGTACCGCAGTTCTACTTCGGCACGTACAAGCTCAACAGCGGACTCCTCGTCATCCAGAAGGAGTTCCTCTCCGACGCCTTCTGCGCCCGGATGGACGAGACCGGCCGCTCGGGCGCCTACGAACTCGACAAGCACGACCAAGGCGTACTCAACGCCCTGGTCGAAGGGGCCTTCACCCGGCTCGACCCGCGCTACAACTTCGTGAAGCGGCGCCTGCGCGGGGACCTCCCGGTGCCCGAGGACACCGCCGTCCTGCACTTCACCGGCCGCCACAAACCCTGGCAGGGCGGTGAGAGCGGATACGCCGGGGCCGAGGCACGCTGGCACGCACACGACCTGAGCGACGCGGAGTTCCAGGACGCCTTCATGGCGCTGCCCGGAGGCAGACACCCCGACCTGCTCATCCACCTCGGCACGCCCCACGTGCACCGCACCGGAGACGTCACCGCCGCCCGCCACATCGCCACCGCCCACATCGGCCGGGGCGAGTACGAGAGCGCCGTCGACATCCTCGGCCGGGTCAGCATCCCCGTGCACGAGGCGTGGCCGCACGAGGTCCTCGGCCACGCCCTGCTCAGCGTCTCCCGCTACGAGGAGGCCCGCACCCAGCTGCTGCTCGCCGCGAACGCCCCCAACCGGGCGGCGACCGCGTACTCCCGGCTCGCGCAGATCGCCTGGATACACGGAGCCGACCGCGAAGCCCACGAGCACGCCCGGCAGGGCCTGTCGGTGGACGTCACCCACCGCGCCAGCCGCATCTGGCACCGGCGCACCGAGGCGGCCGCCGCCGGGGTACCGCCCCGCCGGCCAGAGGGCGCCCCGGCAGACCAACTCGCCCACGTCGCCTTCTACATGGAGCAGCAGGGCAACGCGGGCGACAAGGTCCTCCCGGAGAGCGTGCGCCTCGCGTTCGGCGAGGACACCGGAGACCGCTCCTGGCACTCCGTCCACGCCCACCGCCTCTTCGACCGCGCCGCCCTCGACCGGGTCAACGCCCGGCGGGGCCTCGTCATCGGCGGCGGCGGACTGTTCATCCCGGACACCGCGCCCAACGGAAACAGCGGCTGGCAGTGGAACGTCCCCGACGAACTGCTCGCCGCGATCGAGGTCCCGATCGTCGTGCACGCCGTCGGCTTCAACGCCTTCGACGGGCAGTCCTACCGCCACCGCCGCTTCCGCGACAGCCTCCAACTCCTCGTCGAACGGTCCTCGTTCTTCGGGCTGCGCAACCACGGATCGATCGACAAGGTCCGCTCGATGCTCCCGGCCCACCTGCACGACCGGGTCCGCTTCCAGCCCTGCCCGACCACCGTGACCCGGCAGCTCGTGCGCGGCTGGCAGGACCCCGCGAGCCGCGAGGACACCATCCTGCTCAACGCCGCCTACGACCGGGCCGGACTGCGCTTCGGCCACGACTACGGCCACTTCCTCGCCGAGACCGCCAAGGCCGTGCGCCGCCTCGGGGAACTCGCCGAGGTGAAGATCGCGGCCCACGCCCTGGACGACGAGCGCATCGCCTTCGACCTGCGCCGCGAACACGGCATCTCGCTGCCCGTACTGCCCCTGTACGACTACGGCAACGACGAGATCCGCGACACCTACGCCCGTACCCGGCTGGTCATCGGGATGCGCGGGCACGCCGGGATGATCCCCTTCGGCTGCGGCACCCCCGTCATCAGCCTCGTGTCCCACCCGAAGATGGCGTACTTCCTCGCCGACATCGAACGGCCCGACTGGGGCGTGTCCGTCCACGAACTCCACCTCGCCGACCGGCTCGTGGAACGCGCGAGCGCCCTGCTCGCCGACCACGCCGCGAGCGTCGCCGACGTCCACGACCGCCAGCGCGCCCTGTGGGCGACGACGGAGGCCAACGCGGCCGACATCCGCGTCGTCCTGGGCGGCTGAACCGAGTCGTCCTGGGCGGCGGCTGAGCCGAGAAGAGCGCGGGGTCCGTAGGGGAGGGGAGGGGAGGGGCACACCCGCCGGGTGCGCCCCTCCCTGTATCCCTCGTATCCCTGTATCCCTCGTATCCCTCCGCACCACCGCTACTTGGGGCCGGCCGTCCTCCGTTTGAGCGCGCGGGCCCGCCGCGCCACCTTCCGTACGGCCGCGGTGCGCGGCAGGAAGGCCAGTTGCTGCGGGACCCCGCCCGGCAGCCCGAGCGCGGTCAGGCGGCGCCGCTTGAAGTAGCGGCGGGTACGGTCGTCCAGGTGCCGCGCCAGATACGCCTCAGCCGCGCCCCGGAGCCCCGGGTAGATCTTCGGCTGCATCGCGAACCCGACCGCCACCAGCAGGTCCTGCACCCCGGCCGCCGCCACGTCCAGCTCCTGCGCCTCGACGGCCGCGCGGTCCGCCGCGTCGGGCAGCAGGGCGTCCACGACGGTGACCGGGACCCGGTTGCTGTTCTCGTAGGGGGCCAGCCGCTCCAGCAGCAGCTCCGTGCCCGTGCGCGCGACCGGCAGGCCGTAGCAGGAGGCCGCCGTCAGCAGCGCCGTCGAGAAACAGCCGACGACCAGCGCGGGCCGCAGCCGCTGGTACAGCACCTCCGCGAGGACGGGTACGTCCAGCACGGTCAGGGCCACCCCGAGCCGCCGCGCCTCCTCCTCCAGACGGCGCGAGAACCGCGCCGGGGCCGTGGGATGCGGCTTGAACAGCAGGTGCGCGTGGCCCAGCCGGACCGCGCCGCGCACCATCGTCGCGTGCAGCTCCTCCTCCTCGTCCGCGGTCAGGATGCCCAGCGCCGACAGGTACTGCCCGAGCAGCAGCGCGGGCCGCTCCGCCGCCCGCGCCACCTCCTCCGGCAACTCGGGCGCGTCCGCGCCGATCTCGTCCAGGACCGAGAGGAAGGCCGCCGTCGGCACCAGCTCCTGCTCCACCCCGAACTCGGTGAGCAGCAACGGCCGCAGCCCCGGCACGAGATCCAGGTGCAGCAGCCGGGAGATCCGGGTGCCGATCAGCGGGTCCAGCCTGATCCGGGTCGGCCCGTAACTCATCAACCCGTCGGCGTACACGTCGATCCGGGCGCCCGTGAAGATCGCGGTCACCGCGAGCGCCGGGACGACCTGGACGGACTCCGCGACCAGCTCCACCTCGTCGTCCCCGAGCCGCCACAGCAGCCGCAGATAGCGTTCCCACAGCGGGATGTCGTCGGGCGAGGGTTTCCAGGACCCCGGGTGGAACGGGAAGACCGCCTCGTTCCAGTGCCGCACCTCGCCGAACCGCGACCGCAGCCGGGCGAAACCGGCCATCGCGTCGGGGCCGGGGGTGGTCTCCGGGTTCGCCGCGTTGTTGCTCAGCAGCAGGATCGTACGGTCCACGGGGGCGAAGGCGCCCGCGTCGATCGCGGCGGCCAGCGTGGCCGTCCCGTACAGCGTCGAGGCGAGGAAGATCCGGGTCGTCACGCCGCCACCCCCGCCGCCGGACGCCGCCGCAGCTTGCGCAGCAGCGTCGCGCGCTCCACGTCCATCGAGGACAGCGCCCCGTCCAGCACGTCCTGCGGCAGCCGGCGCAACGCCGCCGCGCTCCCCTCCCGCAGCTTGCGCGCCACCGAGGGCTGGAAGTGCTCGGCCCGCCCCATGTGGTGCGCGATGATCGCACAGTACGTGCGCACCGCCTTCGGCAGCAGCCGGTCCGCGTCCCGGTCCCCGGAGGTCTCGCTCACCAGCCGGTCGAAGGCCGCGAGGAAGTCGAGCTGACGCACGTCGCCGATCTGGGTGAGCGAGGTCGTGACCCCGCGCCGGTAGAAGTAACCGAGCACGTTCACCGCCGCGCAGGACCGCGCCTCACGGTGGAGCCGCCAGATCCACGGCCGGTCCTCAGCGGTGTGCAGCCCCTCGGGGAACTCCATGAGCCCCGCGTCCAGCAGCCTGCGGTGGAACACCCCCGCCCAGGAGTACGGGTAGTCCACGGAGGTCGACCGCTCGGCCGGCAGGATCAGCTCCCGCGGATCGAGGGCCGTACCGCGCCGCCCGATCGGCGCGCGGTGCACGGTGCGGGCCCGAGCGGTACAGCGCACATGATCGGTACGCACGAAGTCGACGTCCAGCGCCTCGGCCGCGTCGAGCAGCTTCGCGAGGTACCCGGGGGCGAGCCAGTCGTCCCCGTCCAGAAACATCAGGTACTCGCCGCGCGCCGCACGCAGCCCCGTATTGCGGGCCGTACCGATACTGCTGTTCCTCTCGTGCCGTATCTGCTGAACGGGAGCGCCCAGGGACGAGGCGGCGGCGGCCACCACGTCCTGCGTGCCGTCCGTGGAACAGTCGTCGACGAAAACGAACTCGAAATCGTCACGGGCGTTCGCACGGAGACTGCGCAGCGCTTCGGGGATGAAAGGCCGAACGTTGAAGAACGGCACGATGACGGAGAGCTTGACCACCCGCCCGACGCTAGGCGCCGGCCCGTCCCGGCCGCTGACCTAGGGACGTACGCCGGGTGAAATCGGGATGGCGGGGAGGGCAAGGGGGGCGCGGGGGCCTCGCCGCCGGGGGTCGGCGGACGGGCGCGGCGATTCGAGAAGACAAACACGGTGAACTTCGCGAACCGGGCGGGGCGACTGCCGGGGGTGCGAATGATTTCCCGGCAACTCTGTCACGTGGGGGTCGGCGGACCGGCGCGCACTCGAATGTGGCGTACGCGCCGTATCGCGGCATTTACTTCGTCCGGAAAAGAGATGATTGATAGGTGCATGTAAGTGGCGCGGCGTATTGGCCGGATAGCCCGCCGTGACCACTCCGGGCGGCGCTGGCGGCTCTGGTCACCCCTTGACGCCGTCATATGACCCGGCGTTAACTCCTGGCTTCTTGTGTGTTTTCTGTGAACCAGAGGTGGGGTTGTGTGGGACGGGAGTAGGCCGGGTGACCAGTCCGTGCCGGTAGGGGCGCACCGACGGCGGGGGAGTCGTTGGGCCGGCGCCTTGCTGGGTTCGGCGCTGGTGCTGGGGCTCGTGCCGTCGGCGGCCGGGGCCGCTTCCGCGAGCACACCCCGGGCGGCGGACACCGGGGCACAGCAGCCGGCCTCGCCCGGTACGGGGACGCGGGGCGACCAGGGTTCGTCGGAGACCGACCGGGCCGTCGCCGAGGCGAAGCGCACGGGCAAACCCGTCGAGGTGGTCTCGATGCGCGGCGAGTCGCGCGATGTGTACGCCACCCCCGAGGGGCACCTGGAGGCACGGGAGTACCTGCGGCCGGTGCGTGCCCGGCAGGGCGGCAAGTGGGTCGACGTGGACACCGACCTGGAGGTGTCGGCGGCGGGGGTGCGGCCGAAGGCGGCGGTCACGGAGGTGACGTTCTCGCCGGGCGGCGACGTTCCCCTGGTGCGCATGGAGCGGGCCGGGCGTGAGCTGTCGCTGTCCTGGCCGGGTGCGCTGCCGAAGCCGGACGTGGCCGGGGACACGGCGACGTACCGCGAGGTGCTTCCGGGTGTGGATCTGCGGATGGGCGCGCAGACCGACGGTTTCACCCAGTTGCTGGTGGTGAAGAACGCGGAGGCGGCGGCCAACCCCGAGCTGGGGGCGCTGCGGTTGAGGCTCGCCGCCGACGGCATGGAGGTCAAGGAGACCGCGGCGGGCGGCCTGGAGGCGGTCGACAACGGCGCGGGGAGTGCCGTGTTCGAGGCGCCGACACCGCAGATGTGGGACTCCTCGGCCGGCCCGGAGGGCGAGGACGCCGCGAAGACGTCGTCCCGCACGGGTGCGCCGGCGAAGGCGGTCGCGGGGGAGGACGCCGAGCCCGGCGCGGCGGAGTCCGGCAAGCTGGCCCCGGTCGGGGTCGAGGTACCCGCCGGTGGCAAGGAGCTGGTCCTGACACCGGATCAGGAGGTGCTGACCGGCAAGGACACGCGCTACCCGGTGTTCATCGACCCGCAGTGGTACACACCCAAGGCGTCGTCCTGGACGATGGCGTCGAAGTACTGGGCGTCGTCGCCGCAGTGGAAGTTCAACGGCGACCACGACGCGGGCCTGGGCTTCTGCGGCTGGGACTACTGCGCACCGCACGACACGAAGCGGCTGTTCTACCAGATACCGGTGTCGAAGTTCGCGGGAAAGTCGGTCCTGTCCGCGGAGTTCGTGGTCCGCAACACGTGGTCGGCCTCGTGTGGTGCGCGCAGTGTCGAGCTCTGGCAGACCAAGGGCATCACCTCGTCGACGACGTGGAACTCGCAGAACGCCTCCGGTTTCTGGACCAAGAAGCTCGACTCGGCCTCGTTCGCGTACGGGTACACGGGATGCTCGGCTAAGGACGCCGAGTTCGACGTGAAGTCGGCGGTGCAGTCGGCGGCGAACAGCAAGGCGTCCACGATGACCTTCGGCCTGCGCGCGACAGAGAGCGGCGAGTCGGACAAGTACACGTGGAAGCGGTTCTCGGACAAGGCGTACCTGCGCGTCCAGTACAACCGGCCGCCCACACAGGTGCGGACCTCGCAGCTGAAGATGGAGTACGGGGGGAGCTGCAAACCGTCGGCTTCGGCGGTGCGGGTGCGCACGCTGGGGAAGCTGTACGCGAACAACGTGACCGATCCGGACGGGGACCCGGTGGCGGTGCAGTTCCAGGCGTCCTGGGGTGCGAACAACACGCCGCAGTGGAAACCGGCCCGTACGGCGACGATGAAGTCCGGTAGTTCCTTCACGGTGACCCTGCCTTCGTCGATCCCCAAGAACACGAAGATCAACTGGTATGTACGGGTGTGGGACGGGGCGCAGTACTCACCGTGGTCGTCCGCGGGTGACCCGCAGGCGTGCTACTTCACCTATGACACCTCCGTGCCGAGGGCGCCGTCGGTGGTGTCGGGGGAGTATCCGGGGATCAACCCGGAGGACCCTGAGGATCCCTGGTACGACGGGGTGGGCAAGTACGGGACGTTCACCTTCAAGGCGGCCGATTCCGATGTCACCACGTACTGGTACGGCGTGAACGGCTCGCCGCCCTCAGCGCACAAGATCTCCACCAGTGGCGGCGCTGCGAAGTCAGTACGGATGCTGCCACCGGAGTCCGGGCTCAACGCCCTTGAGGTGCAGGCCCTGGACGCCGCGGGAAACGCCAGCGAGCCGGCCTACTACCAGTTCCGCGTGCGCGCGGGTCAGCCCGACCGCGCCACCTGGCAGCTGGACGAACCGGACGGGGCGAGCGAGGCGAAGGGGTCGACGCCCGCACGGACGATGGACGTGCGTGGCGGCGTCGCCACGGGCGGGGAGGGCGCCATCGGCTCGTCCGCGCACTTCAACGGCTCGGACGGGTACGTGTACAGCGACCTGCCCGTCGTGGACACGAGCGGCGGGTTCGCGGTGTCGGCGTGGGTGAAGCTCGACAAGATGCCGAAGGAGGCGGTCGTCGTAGCCAGCCAGACCGGCAATGACGCCCCGGGCTTCGAGTTGTACTACTCCTCGTCGTACGACCGCTGGGTGTTCAACCAGTACACGGAGGACAAGCCGGGCTCCACGCCCGTGCGGGCCATGGCGGCTCAGCCGGGCGACGCGAAGGCCGGCGTGTGGACGCATCTGGTCGGTTCCTACAGCTCGGCCGACGACAAGCTGGCCCTGTACGTGAACGGGAAGCCGGCGGGGGAGACCGCTTACAGCACGCCGTGGGAGGCCCGCCGGGGCTTCCAGCTCGGTGCTGGGTCCTACGGTGGTGGAGCGCGCGGCGCGTTCTTCCCCGGCTCGATCGACGAAGTGCAGGTCTTCGACAAGCCGCTCGCCCTCGACGAGGTCGCGCTGCTGAAGGACAAGCAGGACGTGGGTGACCCAGGGCGTCCCGCGGTGGCGCAGTTCACGCTGGACGAGCCGGTGGGTGCGACGAAGGTCGAAGGACACGGGCAGGTGTTCCCGGCGAAGTACTCGGGGGGTGTGACCACCGGTGTGGAGGGCGTGACAGGCAAGGCTGCCCACTTCAATGGCACGGACGGTTACGGCCGGATGGCGCGGAGCCGTGGCCCGCATCTGAACACCTCTCGCAGCTTCACTGTCTCGGCCTGGGCGAAACTGGACAGGAAGCCCGCCGTCGCGGCGGTCATCACCGCGCAGGCCGGGAAGGTCAAGCCGGGCTTCGAGCTGTACTACTCGTCTGCGTACGACCGGTGGTCGTTCGACCAGTACTCGGAGGACAGCGCGGACGGCAAGGTGATCCGGGCGATCCAGCCGGAGGGCGCCACGGCCAGGACAGGCGAGTGGGTGCATCTGGTCGGCGTCCACGACACCGTGGCCAACACCCTGACCCTGTACGTGAACGGCGCCAAGGCAGGTACGACGAGCCTGCCGAACGCCTGGTACGCGGACCAGTCGATGTTCCTTGGTGCCAACGTGTACGACGGGGACGCGAAGCCCTCGAACCACTTCCCCGGAACCATCGACGACGTCCGGCTCTACGACCGCGTCCTCTCCGCTGAGGAGATCGCGCAGATGGTACGTCAGCACCCCCTGCTGAAGGGACGCTGGAGTTTCGAGTCGGTATCAGGGAGCACGCCCGCGACGACGCCGGACCTCTCCGAGGAGAAGAGGACGATGACGCTGCACGGCGGTGCCCGCTCCGGGTACGGCCTCGTGGGCGAAGGCGTGGACCTCAACGGAACTGACGCCTACACCTCGACCGCGACGATGCCGGTCGACACATCGACGAGTTTCACCGTCACTGCCTGGGCATCGGCGGCCGCACGTCCGGACAAGAGGAAGACCGTGCTGTCGGCGGAAGCAGAGCAGGGCAGTCCGCTGAAGGTGGACTGGGTGCCCGGTTCCGCGACCACTGGCGAGCAAGGGCGCTTCGAACTGAGCATTGCCGCGAAAGACGGTGGCGACGCCACGGTGAGACAGGTGTCGAGCGACTTGTTCTACGAGGTCACCGACTGGAATCACCTGGCCGTCGTCTACGACGGCTTGACCAAGGAAGCTCGTCTCTACGTCAACGGCATCCTTCAGGAAGATGTCTGCGGCGACGACGACGGTGACGGCCAGGCGGACGAGTCCGGCTGCCAGGACATGATCGCCTGGGGCGACAACATCCTCTCGTACAAGGCGAACAAACG
Organism: Streptomyces sp. NPDC007088; assembly: GCF_042869355.1. Lineage (NCBI taxonomy): Bacteria > Bacillati > Actinomycetota > Actinomycetes > Kitasatosporales > Streptomycetaceae > Streptomyces > Streptomyces sp. NPDC007088. The sequence goes on along the minus strand of NZ_JBIAFO010000013.1, from coordinate 130,680 downwards.
CTTCGATGTCGGCGCCACCGTCACCGGCGGCAAGGTGTCCGTGGACTCTCTCTTCCCCGGCACGATCGACGAGGTGTGGGCGTTCCAGGGTGCGCTGGACGCCAGCCAGGTCAACTTCCTCGCCGGCAGCTTCTGGGATCTGCCGACAGAGGTCCCGCCCAGCAACTGATGGCCGAGCACCCTCGTCCCCCTTCTTCCTGTCTCCGGCCCGCGCCGACCGGCGCCCGTAATCGAAAGACGTCCCGATGAAGATCCGAACGTTCCGCCATCGGCGTGTGGTCAGGCGACGGCTGTCCCTGCTGCTCAGCGGTGCTCTCGCGGCCGGCCTGATACAGGTCACGGCTTCGCCCGCCGAGGCGTTGCCCGGCTGGCCCGCAGGGCAGGTGTCGAGCGACCACCCGGTCGAAGGGAAGCGCGGCACCACAGCAGAGCCGCGAGCGAAGGACGAGATTCCCGCACACCCGACGCCTCTGCCTCACAGCTGGCCGAAGCCGCAGAACGCGTCGGTCGACCTGGGAGCTGTGGAGGGCAAGGGAACGAGGCATCTGCGGCAGGCCGGGAAAAGCCCGCTCAGCCTCGCGCCCACCGAGGACGGGACGACCGCGTCCAGGGCCACTTCGAAGGCGCGCACACGCGGCGGCCACGTCCCAGGAACGGTGGCCACCGAGGTCCTGAGTGAGAAGCGGGCCGTCGCGGTCGGCGTCCGGGGTCTTCTCTTCACGCTCAGCCCGGCCCCGGCGCCAACAGACACCACGACCGAGGACGCCGATCACGCCGCCACGCCGGGCCCGGTCTCCGTGGGCGTGGACTACTCCTCCTTCGCCGGCGCCTACGGAGGGTCCTACGCCTCACGGCTGAGGCTGGTGGAGTATCCGGCCTGTCTGCTGAGCAGCCCGGAGAAGGCGGCCTGCCGGACGGCCCGGCCGGTGGCGTCGCGCAACGATACCCAGGCTCAGTCGCTGAGCGCCGCGACCGTTCCCCTGTCCGCCACGGGGCCGACAGTGCTGGCAGCGGTAGCCGACACGGAGGGGGGCAAGGGCGACTACAAGGCGACGTCACTGACGGACGCCGCGTCCTGGTCCACCGACCTGAATTCGGGTGACTTCAACTGGTCTTACGACTTCGGCGCCCCCGGCGTCCCCGGGGGCCTGGCTCCCAGTCTGAGTCTGTCCTACTCCTCGGGAACGCTGGACGGCCGCACCACCAACACCAACAACCAGAGTTCGTGGGTCGGTGACGGCTTCGACCTGGGAACCGGGTCGATCGAGCGCCGCTACCAACCGTGCGCCGACGACGGGGAGAAGAAGAACGCCGACGGCAACAGACCCGGTGACCTGTGCTGGGACTACGACAACGCCTTCCTCAGCTTCAACGGCAAGGGCGGGGAGCTCGTCCCCACCGGCGCCGACACCTTCAAGCTTCAGGACGACGACGGCACCCGCATCGCCCGGCTGCGCTCCACCGACCGGAACAACGGTGACGCCGACGGTGAGTACTGGCGAGTGACCGACCCGAGCGGCACCCGTTACTACTTCGGCTACAACCGGCTGCCCGGCTGGGCCGAGGGTGACGAGACGACGGACTCCGTGTACACGGTGCCGGTCTTCGGCAACAACACGAGCGAACCCTGTCACAAGGACGACTTCGCCTCGTCGTACTGCCAGCAGGGCTGGCGCTGGAACCTCGACTACGTCGTCGACACGCACGGCAACGCCATGAGCTACCACTACACGAAGGAGGAGAACTCCTACGGCCGCAATCTCAAGGTTGAGGACGACACCCGCTACACCCGGGGCGGTTACCTCAAGCGTATCGACTACGGCATCAGGTCGAGCCGTGTCTTCGCGGACAAGCCGCTGGCCCAAGTGGTCTTCTCCAACGCGGAGCGCTGCCTGCCGCAGTCCGGGGTGACCTGCGAAACATCCACGATCAAGGACAAGGCCACCTACTGGTACGACACCCCGTGGGACCTGAACTGCGACTCGGGCACGAAATGCGACAAGGGCCGGCTGTCGCCGTCCTTCTGGACGCGTAAGCGGCTGACAGGTCTCACTACTCAGGCCCTGCAACCCAACGGTACCTACGACAAGATCGACTCCTGGTCCTTCGGCCACGAGTGGGGCATGGCGGACACCGACTACCAGCTCCTGCTGAAGAGCATTCAGCACACGGGTGCGTCGGCCTCGACGGCGATGCCGCCGATCACCTTGCCGAAGACGACATTCGCGTACACGCAGCTCGCCAACCGGCTCGACAAGACCGGGGACGGTTACGCACCCTTTATCAAGTCGCGGCTCACGGACATCGACGGGGAGACCGGAAGCCGGACGAGTGTCCTGTACTCCAGCCCGGCGTGCGACGCCGGCGCGTTGCCGAAGCCGGAGACGAACACCACGCGCTGCTACCCGCAGTACCTGGATCAGGACCCGGACGCGACCAGCACTGAGATCCAGTGGTTCAACAAGTACGTCACCAGCCAGGTCACAGCCTCGGACCGCACCGGCGGAGCCGAGGACATGGTCACCCGCTACGAGTACCTGGGCCCGGCCGCCTGGCACTACAACGACTCGGACGGTCTGACGAGGAAGAAGTACCGCACCTGGGACCAGTGGCGCGGCTACGGCCAGGTGCGTGTCCTCACCGGTGGCAGTCAGGGCTTGAAGTCGCAACAGGACACGTACTTTCTTCGCGGTATGGACGGTGACCGCAAGGACGTCACCGGCGGCACGAAGAGCGTGTCTGTCACCCTGAGCAGCGGGGAAGGTGACCCGATCACCGACCTCAATCCCTACGCCGGGTCAACGTACAAGACCGTCACATACGACAAGCCCGGCGGAAAGATCCTGGGCAAGTCGGTGAGCCATCCCTGGCACCACGAGATGGCGAAGAGGACACGGGACTGGGGGACCGTCACCTCCGATCTGACCGGCACCTCCCAGACCGTCAACTGGACGTCCCTGGATGCCGGCGCCGGCGTCAAGTGGCGTACCACACAGACCGATACGACGTACGAAACCGTCGCCGGCCGGCCCTCGCAGGTCAACGACCTCGGCGACACAAGCACCTCGGCCGACGACCAGTGCACCCGCACCACCTACGCGGACAACGCCGCCGACAACATCCTCGACGCCACCTCCCGTGTCGAGACAGTCGCGAAAGCGTGCACGGCGACCGTCGACCGCACCAAAGACGTGGTCAGCGACGACCGCAATGCCTATGACGGCGGCGCCTACGGGGCAGCTCCGTCCAGGGGCGACGTCACCGCCGCCGCAAGCCTCAAGTCGTACACGGGAACCAAGGCGACCTACCTGGAGTCGGGGACGACGTACGACTCGTACGGGCGCGAGCTGACCACGACGGACCTGACCGCGAACGTCACTGTGGACGGAAACGCCACACCGGTACGTACCGCCCGCAACGACGGCCGTGTCACGACGACTTCGTACACTCCCGCCACGGGCCTGCCCACTCAGGTGAAGACGGTCACGCCGCCGGCCAAGACAGGCGACAGTTCGACCAGCCTCACCACGACACACGCCCTGGACCCGCGTCGCGGGCAGCCGGTAACCGAAACGGACGCCAACGGCAACGCGACGTACACCGCCTACGACGCTCTGGGCCGCACCATCAAGATCTGGCTGGCCGGCCGGCACCTCACGGACCGGCCCGACTACGCCTACAGCTACCAGATCGCCGACGGCAAGCCGACCGTTGTGGGGGAGGTCGGCCTCAACAACGCCGGCGGCGCCACCCGCCCCACCTATACTTTCTACGACGGCCTCCTGCGCGAGCGGCAGACCCAGGCGCCCGGTCCTGCGGGCGGCACCCTCGTGGCGGACACCTTCTACGACAACCGAGGTCTGGTCGAGAAGTCGTTCGACTCCTACTTCACCACGGGCAGTCCATCGACCAGCCTCTTCCAGCCCGATAACGCTCTGACCGTCGAGTCCCAGATCCACACCGCTTACGACGGCCTCGGCCGGGCCACCCAGTCCCAGCACATCGCGGGCAACGGATCCGGCGAAACCACCGTCCTGAGCACCACGAAGACGATCTATGGGGGCGACCGCACCACCGTCATCCCGCCTGTGGGCGCTACAGCCACCACTACCCTCACCGACGCCCGCGGACGCACCAGCGAACTCCGCCAGCTCCACCAGCGTGACATCGGCGCCGACGCGGACGTCACCACGTACGCGTACGACTCTCGCGGTCAACTCGCCGGCGTCAGGGACCCGGCGGGCAATAAGTGGACCTATACCTTCGACCAGCTCGGCCGCCAGACCAGTGCCACTGACCCCGACAAGGGCACGTACAAGACGTCCTACGACGACCGAGGCCAAGTCACCTCCACCACTGACGCCCGCGGTATCGGTCTCTACAGCCTCTACGACGGCCTGGGACGCAAAACCCAGCTACGCGAAGGCAGCGCGAGCGGCACACTCCGCGCGGAGTGGACGTACGACTCCCTCACGAACGGCAAGGGCCTGCCCGTCTCCACCACCCGTTACGAGGACGGCTACGCCTACACCGCCAAGGTCGGCAAGTACGACCCCCTGGGCCGCGCCACCCAGCAGTCCGTCATCATCCCCGCCGCGAAGGGGAAACCCGAAGAGCACCTCGCCGGTACCTACCAGTCGGCCACGAGCTACCTGCCCTCCGGCTTGGTCAACAGCACCAGCACCTCCCCGGTCGGCTCCCTGCCGGCGAGCCAGGTGTACTACACCTACGACGATGACACGCTGCTGCCCGCCACAGTCGGAACGGCGGGTATCAAGGGCACCACGGCATACAACCAGCTCGGCCTCACCCAATCGGTCACAGTGGGTCCCACCGACAGCGCGAAGGCCACTCGGGTCGCCAACACGTATGAACGCGGCACCCGGCGCCTGGCCACCCAGACCGTCTCCCGATGGGAGCAGCCCGGCGAGGACCGCTACGCCACCTACCACTACGACGAAGCCGGCAACATCACCTCGGTCGCCGACACCTCCCGCACCGGCACCGACAACCAGTGCTACATCTACGACTACCTCGGTCGCCTGACCGAGGCATGGGCCCAGGGCGCCACCACATGCTCGGGAAGTCCAGCCACCGCAGCCCTCGGCGGGCCGGCACCCTACTGGCAGACCTTCACCTACGACCTCACCGGTAACCGCACCACCGAGATCCAGCACGACCTCACAGGACAGAGCGCCAAGAACACCAAGAGCACTTACACCTACCCGCCCGCGGGCGCTGATCAGCCGGCCCACGGCCTCGGCCAGGTCAACACGGTCGGCCCCTCCGGCACGCGCTTGGACAGATATACCTACGACCCGGCCGGCAACACCGAAACCCGGCCCGGCCAAACCCTTGTCTGGGATGCGGAGAACCATCTCTCCTCGGTAACCGAGGAGAACGGCACCAAGACGTCGTACCTCTACGACCCGGACGGAAACCGGCTCATCGCTCGCACCCCCACCGAGACCACTCTCTACCTCGGCGCTGCCGAACTCACTCTCGCCAAGGGCGCCACCAAACCGAAAGCCACCCGCTACACCGACCTCGGTGGCGGCATCACCGCCGTCCAGGACGATGACGGCTCCTTCAGCTACACCATCCCCGACCACCAGGGCACCGGACAGCTCGCCATAGATGCCAACACCCTGGCCATCCAACAGCGGCGCACCACACCCTTCGGCCAGCCACGCGGTACCGCGCCTACCGATTGGCCGGGCACCAAGGGCTTCGTCGGCGGCACCGACGACACCGAAGCCACCGGCCTCCAACACCTCGGCGCTCGAGAGTACGACCCCGCGATCGGGCGCTTCATAAGCGTTGACCCGATCATGGACCTCGCCGACCCCCAACAGAGCAACGGCTACGCCTACGCCAACAGCAGTCCCGTCACCAGCAGTGACCCCACAGGGCTGCAGCGCCCAATGCTGGACACGACCGGCGGTGAAAGCCGCCCGATGCCCGGCAGCGACAATTGCTACCAGGGCAACATGTCGGCGAGCTGCGACGGCAAGGTCGGCACTCATCCGAGTGGGGGAAGTTCGCACGGGTCGGCGAAAAGCGGAACCAGCACGTACACGCCAGCGAAGAACAGTAAAAGATCGAACGTCAAGAAGCTCATTACCAGAAAAAAGGATGCGACGCCGGAACAAGTGGCGAGCGCCTGGATGTCGTACGGAAGTCACCTTGAAAGGAATGATTTCTGGGACACCAGAGTGGGGTTCGGGGGGCGGACCAGCCTCGCTTGTTACGGAGCCCTCGCCTGCCAGAAGGCGTACCAGGAGTGGATTTCGACAAGGGACTTCGATAAAGCCCGAAACATAGCTGCTACGTATTGCCTCGACAATGAGGACGAATGCGGCGAAGCCGAGAAGCAGTTCAAGATCTCGCTTGCCCTGGTCGATGGCATCACGGCTGCTCTCGAAGCGCGGTCCGGGACGCGGGGGCGGGCGGTATGTGGTCAACACAGTTTCCTCGCCGGGACCGAAGTGGAACTGGCCGATGGCACCACGAAAGCAATCGAAGATGTTCGCACGGGCGACAAGGTGCTCGCTACGGACCCCGAGACCGGAAAGACGCGCGAACGTGAAGTAATCGCCACCATAGTGACGGAGACCGACAAGGACTTCACGCGTCTCACTGTCCAAGGGGAAGGCAAGAAGTCCCTTCTCGCCGCCACCGACACCCATCCCTTCTGGTCCCCCGACCGTCATGAGTGGATCGATGCGGGCGACCTGAAGGCCGGTGACCTGCTGCGGACCTCTTCAGGCGATTCCCTTGAGATCAGCGCAATCCGCCACGACCAGCAGCGCAAGCGCACCTACGACCTCACTGTCGACCGCACGCACACGTACTATGTACTCGCTGGTCAGACGCCGGTACTCGTTCACAACAGCCCATGCCCCAACGGGAAGCTGTCGGATCCCCTGCCTCGGGGGATGAACAACAAGATCGCTTCGGCCTATGACGACGTGAAGGCGGGACGGATTCCTTCGCACGACACCTACGGGGGGCGTGAACACCCGTGGTGGGCAGGTTCCAAGGAGTACCGCGTGCCTGGGAGGCCGGAAACTGACAGAATCCTGGAAAAGGAGCTGCCGAACGGCGTCAAGGTATACGGCTGGACGTCCACGCATTACACGAAAATCCAACGTTTCAGTGCACCCCATTTTCCTGACGCGGGGTGGAATTAGTAGCTCTATTGGTTAACTGGTGCAGCGACTTCATTGTCGCTGCACCAGTTCCGGTTTGAGGATTAGGCGTGGCTGGTGAACTGCCTGTAGCGGGCAAGGTGGATTTTCCATTGTACGTGGTATCGGATGAAGAGTCAGGGAGGGTGCTTGTTGCCGCTGAAGGAGTAGAGGGATTTTTTGTCGACCCGGAAGAAGAGTCGTCGGAAGTGGCCTTCCTGAGGGCCCATGAGGTCGAAAATAGGAGGCGGAGGGTCGAAGATGCAGTGATGGCGGTCATGAATCGCCAACGGGAGAAGATTGGTGAGTACGTCATTGGTCGGGTTGTGCTCGGCGATACGGACGTAGAGGAGCCAGGCGGAAATATTTCGAGAGTCGCGTACCGGTTCTTCGGTAATCGCTGTGAGTATCCCGAAGCTGAAAGAATTTGGCCGCGTTGGGCATCAGGGATCGCCCTGGAGAAGGGTGAATGGGTTCGGTGGCCGGCGAACTATCAGAGTGCATGGCTGCACGTCGTTCAGAATTCCTGGTTCGCTTCGAATCGTAGGGCTGCTCGCTATGGAGTGGGAGAGGTTGTCCACTTGGACGGTGGGCAAATTTCCACGAAGTCGGGGTTCTACTGTGCATTGGGTGAGGCGGTCAACGGGCCGGGTGGGTACTTTGGGTCGAATCTCGACGCTCTCGCGGACTGTATTTCTTCGAGTTTCGGCGAGGGCCCCCCGGCGAGGATTGTTTGGCGGAACTTTCAGGCGTCGCAAGAATCTCTTGATCACGCCTTCCTGGATTCGATTGTGGACCTAATGCGCGAATTTCGCGTAGATCTCGCCACTTGCTGACTTTGGAGGCGTGCACGCGAGCAAATGTGACGCCCCGCCAGGTGGCATCTGGCGGGGCGTCTGGGGGGGTGACGGCAGTAGTTGACGGCAACGTCAGCGGACGGCGGCTCCGACGAGAGGTGGTTCGTCGCCGTCGTCGGGCCCGCTGGTGAGCTCCGCGGGGTTGCGGAGGGCGTGGCCGAGGAGGTCGATGGCGTCGCGTTGGAGGCGGAGGCGGAGGCGGACGTGGGCGTAGACGGTGGCGGTGACGCCGATGTGGGCGTGGCCCAACAGCTCCTTGATAACGACGAGTTCCACTCCTTGCTCCAGGAGGAGAGTGGCCGCCGAGTGGCGGAGGTCGTGGAACCGGATGCGGCGGAGTCTGGCCTTGCGGAGCAGGGTGTTGAAGTGCCGGGTGAGGGTGGACCCTTCGATCGGGGCGCCGTCGAGGCGGGTGAAGATGTAGCCGCTGTCCTTCCAGCCCGTCCCCGCCGCCTCGCGTTCCTTGCGCTGTCGGTCGCGGTGCTGTTCGAGGGAGCGCAGACACGGCGTCGGCAGGGCGATGCGTCGTTCGGAGCTCTTGGTCTTGGTCGGGAGGGGGGTCAGGCCACCGGAGTTGGTGCGTTGGAGGGTGCGTCGGATGCTGGCGGTTCCGCCGGCCAGGTCGAGGTCTTCCCAGCGCAGGCCGAGGAGTTCGCCCTTGCGGAGTCCGGTGTGCAGAGCGAGTTCGAACAGCGGCCGCAACCGGTGACCGTTGGCGGCGGCCAGGAACTCGCGGGCTTCGTCGGCAGTGAGGGGTTCGAAGCGGCGGGGGCGGGGTGTGCCGGTGCGGACGTTGCGGGCGACGTTGCGTGGGATTTCCTCCTCGCGTACGGCGTGCTCCAGGGCGGACTTGAGGACGGAGTGCACGTAGGCCAGGGTCAGCGGTGAGATTCGCTTTGCGCAGCACTTTCCGGTAGCGCAGCAGAGGGGCTCGACACGGGCGGCGTCGAGGCCGCGCGCGCAGCATTGGCAGGTGGTGCGGAGCTGGTTGAGCCAGGTGCGGACGTCCTTGGCGGTAAGTTTGGCGAGCTTCTTCCGTCCGAGGCCGGGGATGAGGTAGAGCCGGGCGACGGCGGCGTAGCGGGTGTGGGTGTTCTCGCGGAGCTGGTGGACAGCGACGGCGTCGAGCCAGTACGTCAGGTACGCGGCCAGGCTTCCCTGCGCGGACGGGATGGGGAGGCCGCGGTTACTGGCGGCGATCTTCTCGGTGAGCTTGGCCAGGGCTTCCTTGCGGGTGGTGCCGTAGACGCGGACGCGGCGGCGGGTGTTGCCGGGGGCGAGGACGTATCCGGCGGCCTCCCAGCGGTTGTCCTTGCGCTGGTAGACGGTCCCGTCGCCGTTGGCGCGGACACGGCGGGAGGCGGGGGCGTCGCGGGGCGTGGTCATCAGGCGGCTTCCTGTTCGAGGCGGGTGCGGATGAAGTCGGTGAGGGCGTGGGTGGGGATGCGTCGGGCGCGGCCGAGGGTGATCGAGGCGAGCTGGCCGGTGCGGAGCAGGTCGTAGACGGCGGAGCGGCCGAGCTGGAGGCGGGCCATCACCTGGGGCACCGTGAGCAGATCCAGCACCGGGACCGCTTCCGTGCGGAGGACCGTGAGCGGCGGCGAGGCCATCAGCAGCCCCCTTCGGCCGTGAACCGCCGTTCCAGTTCCCTGCGGTGCCAGACGCCGGCGGCGAGGAGACTCGCGCCGGGGCTGTAGCCGGAGCCGAGGTAGCCCCAGCGGCCGACGACGAGCGTGGTGTCCGCATCGGAATCGGGGAGGCCGGCGTAGGCGCGTGCCTGTTCGGTGCGCCAGGCGCGGCGGGCGTCGCGCAGTGCGCCGAGCGTGACGGAGTAGGAGCGGGACTTGGTGGAGAAGTGGCCCCGGAAGCCGAGCATGTGCGCCCACTTCCAGAGCTTGAGGTGGGCGAATTCCGGCAGGCGGCCCAGTTCCCAGCAGGTGCGGATCATTTGCCGGACGTGGCGGGCGACGGCGAGCCGGGGCAGCGGCCGGGACTGTCCGGTGCCGTCGCACGCGGTGCACGGGAGTGGGGTGCCGTGGGGCAGGAGGGTGGCGCCGCGTCCCTGGCAGGGGCGGCAGTACAGGGCGCGGTCGAGGGTGCCGGAGGCGTCGGCGGACTTGGTGGCGTACTTCGCCACGTAGGCAGCGACCGCCTGGTCGGTGAGTTCGCTGTCGGTGCCGAACGCGGCGATCTCGCGCACGTCGAGCTGCTGGCCCCAGGAGAGTTCGCGCTCCCCGATCGCGTCCGAGGCGACCGTGATGCGGGCGCGGGGTGCGGCGGCGCGGATGGCGTCGGTGAGCACAGCGACCGTGGCGTACGAGGGCGGGGGCTGGGTGTTGCCGTCGGGGCCGTCGAGTCGGATGACGCCGTGGAAGTGAACCAGGCCGCGCTTCTGGTACTCGGCGACCTTGGCGAAGGACACCCGAAACACTGCGCGGGCGGCCTTCTGCGTTATGCCGAGCCGGGTGGCGAGCTCCCGCCGCAGGTAGATCGCGAAGCGGGCCCACAAGGCTCCGGCGTGGGTGTTGAAGAGGACCGCGCCGACGTAGTCATACGTCGCCGGATTGAGCGGCGTACCGAGCAGCGCGTCTGTGGGTTCGTGCCGGGTTCCGCAGCGGCAGGGCCGGGCGTCGGGGCGGTTGTGGACGGGTCCGAAGGAGGGGGCGGTGAGGGTGGCGAAGACGCGGGGGTGTGTACGGACGGTGTCGGGGACAGTCTTGCCGCCGGAGAGGCCGGCGCGGATGAGGTGGTAGGTGTCGGCGGCGTAGAGGCGGGAGCAGGCCGGGCAGCGGGAGGCGCGGCGGTTGCCGCACGTGATGAGCAGGCTCCCGGTGGGTTCGTCGGAGTTGGTGTAGGAGCGCAGGACTTCGCCGGTTGTGGTGTCGAGGGTGGTGGTGCGGCCGGTGAGGCGGACGGGTTCGGTGCAGCCGCCGAGGTGTTCGATCTGCTGCTGTGCGCGGTCGAAGTTGGGGTGGTTGACGAGGTGGAGCAGGTCCCGTACGGCGGGGCTTGCCACGTGGCGCAGGTCCAGGGTGACCATTCGGGGCGTGTCCCTTCTGTTCGGGTGGGTGGCCCCGAGCAGCAACCGGCCGTGACTGTGGGCGTGTTGGTGCGGCTCGGGGCATGACGAACCAGCCCATGGGCGGGGGGGCGGGTTCAGCAAGGTGTGATGCGGACCGCGTAGGCGCGGGGCTCAGAGTTGAGCGAGTGCGGCGGTGGCCACCGGAAGGGCAACGCCCATGCGCGTTCCCAGGTGGGCGGCGGTGATCGGGGTTCCGTGCTCGGCACGGTGGGTGTCTGCGATGCGCCGGGCCGCGTCCAGCAGGGCGGCAGGCAGGGCCGGGCCGGAGGCGGGTCGGGTCGTCTTGGCGACAGTGATGGGCGGAGTAGCGGCCGGGGTCGGAGTCGGAGCGGGTTGTGGTTCCTCGGCCGGGGAGTCGACGACGACCGGGGCGGGTGTCGCTTCGAGTGTGGGCGCTTCGTCGGGCACCGGTTCGGAGAGGGGGGTGGGCGTGGCCTTCAGGCTCTGGGTGGGGTGGGTGAGGGTGAGGAACTGGGCGAGGAAGGCCGGGCCGACGTGGCCCCAGCCGAGCAGCAGGAGCGGGGCGACGGTGTCCAGGCAGGCCCGTCCGTAGCGTCCGGCCAGCAGCGGTTCGGCGGTGTTCAGCGCGAGGGTGAGCAGGCCGCACAGGTGCAGCAGCCGGGTACCGGCCCTCAACTCCGCCTTGGACACGCCGCGCAGGGCCAGGAACCGCAGTGCGACCAGGAGCCCGACGACGGACAGGTCCACCATGGGAGCGATCAGCGGCGCGATCGGGCGGGGGACGCCGAGCCGCAGGGCGAGCGCCCAGACGTTGCCGAAGGAGAAGACGAAGGCCAGGGCCGCGATGACCGCCATGACCACGGTCACGGTGCGCCGGGTGAACCGTTCCTCCGCCATGTCCTCAACCTCCTTTCCGGCGTGGGCTTTTCGGGGCTACTTGGTGAGCGACGGCAGGGGTGCCGTGGTCCGGCCGGTCGAGGCGAGGAGGGCGTCCAGGCACAGGTCCGGGTCGGCGGTCAGGTGCGAGGTGGCTTCGGCCACGCGGGCGGCGTCGGCGTCGGAGACGTAGGGGGTGCGGACGCGGGTGTAGCCGGGCCGGCCCTGCATCGCCATCACCGCGACGCCGACGTAGGCGGGGTCCTGCAAGGTGACCGGGCTGGCATCGGGCCAGTTGCGGATGTCGTCACCCAGCGCGGCCACCGCGGCTTCCACGGTCTTCTGCGCGAAGGACAGCCCGATGGGGCACACGTCGCGGATGAAGGTCGGGATGGCATCCCCGGTGGTCTTCTGGCTGATCAGGATCACCAGGACGCCGACGCTGCGGCCCTTCTTGACCAAGTCCTCCACCAGTCGGGCGTTCTCCGCCGTCAGCGCGGCCAACCGCTTCGTCTCGGCATCGCTTCCCTTGTACTCGCGGAAGAACGTGTGCGCCTCATCAATGATCAGGACCGTGAGCGGCCACTCCGGAGAAGGGCCGACGTGCCACATGTTCTTCACGCCCAGCACGTCACGGATGGTCGCCGAGCGCCGCTTGCGCAGCTCCACCAGGCGCTTGAACAGCACGTTGGCCTCATCGAGGTCGTCACCGCAGAACGCGAACATCCGCTTGACGAGGTCGGCGTAGTCGCCCTCCGAGGCCCGCGACACCTTCCCGTCCGCAGTCACAAGCTGCACGGAAGCAGACGGCGCGAAGTCACAGACGAACTTGTTGACCCCCGAGGTCTTGCCCGCACCCGGGACGCCGGCCACGGTCACCCCGGGCACGTTGGCCAGGGACACGCACACCCGGGCGGCGTACTCGTCCACCCCCAGCTCCCAGCGCGTCAGGTCCGTAGGCGGGCGGCCGGTGGGCCGGTGTTCGGTCGGCGTGGTCAGCGGGTCGGAGCGCACGCCCCGGATCACCACCCTGCCGGGACCGTCCGGCAGCACCGAGACCCGTGTGCATCGCCATGCGTCCGCCAGGAACCGCGCCGCCTTCTGGTACTCCTCCAAACCGACCTGCGGCAGCGTCCGCGCCCGCACGATCACCCCGAACTGGTCCGGCTTGACCTTGATCTTCGGTGTCAGCACCCGTGGCGCGGGGACGGCACCGTCCTTCTGCGCGGTGATCTGCGCCAGCAGGCCCGGGGTCTTGTCGGTGACCGTCAACTTGGCCATCCGCGCAAGCCGTACCCAGCCCCAGCGGACCCGCACGGCCTGCCGCATGCTGACCCGCGTGCCCTTGTCCGCACGGACGTAGCGCACCACCGTCACCAGCAGCCACACACCGACCAGCGCCAAAGCGAGCGGCAGCGCATACGACACGTATCCCGTGATGGCTTCCATGTCAGGCCCCCTCTTCGCGTATCAGGCGGAGCACGTGGGCGAGGTCGAGGATGGCCGCCTGCTCCGGGTCCAGGCCGAGCAGATCTAGCACGGCGGACGAGAGGGCGAAGGTGGCCTTGCCCTCGGTCCCCGGCAGGGGCCGGAGCGGGTACAACTCCCGCCCCGGCACAGGGCTTTCGAAGCGGATCACTGGGCCGCCTCCACCGACACCAGCTCCAGGCGAGCGGCCCGGTAGGCGACGCCGTCGGAGAGCTGCCCGTTGAAGATCCGCGCCCACGGGGTCGCGAACAGGTCCACCGGCCGCACCATTGCCCCCGGCTTGAGCCCTGCCGCAAGACCCGTCTCCGGGACGGTGATCTTCAGGACCTCGGCCCGGCCGTCCTCCATGAGCATCACGGTCACCGTGTACAGCGACGCACCGGTCTCCCGGTCGGTAGCGACCTCCCCGGTCTGCTGGTCCTTGATCTTCAGAACCGGCTCGGTGCCCGCGATGCACACCGCCGACGGCAGCAGGGCAACACGGATACGAGTCATGGCCATGCCATCACACCCCTTGTTCGGTGGAGCCGCTTGATCGACTCGCCATGAGCATAAGGAGATGATCGTATAACTTGCAACCCCGATGAAGTTGTGACTTCAGTGAGGTGGATGGGCGGCCAGGCGGGAAGCGCAGTGATCTACCTGTAGCGGCCTACCGGGCAGGCGATACCGTGGGGTCATGACCCTGCCCTTGGACGAGGACTCTCGACCGCCGTATCTCCAGGCCGCCGCCGCTCTGCGGGACGCGATCCTTACCGGCGAGTTCACATCGGGCGAGCGCCTGCCTTCGGCGAACGTCCTCGGCGAGCGGTTCGGGGTCTCCAGTTCCACCGTCCAGAACGCCCTGCGGGTCCTCAAGCAGGAAGGGCTGGTCTACTCCCAACTCGGCCGGGGCAGCTTCGTGAACTCGACGGCCAGCGGAAGCGATACCCCGGCCGCCCCAGACGCGGACGGAGAGGAACCGGGCCCGGACTGGCCGGCCGATCTCATCCGCAACGACGACGGCCGCCCGCCCTACGTCCAGGTTGCCGACTTCCTCCGCCGCGACATCGCGGAAGGCACCTACCCTCCGGGCTCCCAGCTTCCGCCCGCCCGTGAGATCCAAGAGCGCTTCCAGGTAGCCAATTCCACCGCGCAGAACGCCTACCGAAGCCTCAAGCAGGACGGGCTGGTGTACTCGGTCAAGGGCCGTGGTGTCTTCGTGCGCCAGGCCCCGGAGCCGGGAAAGCACCACGGGCCGATCACGAACTACCTGCTACGGGAGGAGATCGCCCGCGAGGCCCGCGCAGCCGCCGCCGACTTCGCCGACCTCACCGATGACGAGCTGCTGGCACGGGAAGCGGAACTCGACCAGCTATGGGTCACGATCCGTGAGGAACACCAGCGGATCTTCAACGAGCGCCGGAAGGTCAAACGCGAGACGAGCCGACGCGGCTTGTTCCTACCACCGCTCCATGACGACGACGCCGACTCGGACGCGTCGCCGCGCGAGAAGCTCGAAACAGCACTGGCCGAATCGAAGAAGCGCCGGCAGCAGCGCCCCTGACGGTCAGCCTGGCACCTCGGCCAGAAGCGGTGACAGGGAGAGCTGTTCAGAGTTTCTTTACTTGATCAAGGGCGCCCCGCTGACGCGGGCCGCCGCGCACCGGCGGTCGGCGACCGCCGCCCGCTCCTGTCTGCCGCCCCGCTGGCGACGGCCGCCGACCACTCGGCGCGCAGAGCCCGGGAGCGTAGCCGGACCACCAATCGGAAGCCCCGGTCCGACCCCTCAGCAGCAGGCTGGCCGGGCACCTGAGAGGCCGCCCGGCGGGCTCGCGCCGTCCCGGACGCCCATGCTTGCTGCCTGGCTGGGGGCCGTGACGATGGAGATAACGGGGCTGATGCCGGTGCGGGGTTGAGCGAGACACACGTGGCGAGTGGTCGGTCGGCGAGCCCGTCGTCGTGGCTGACTTTCTGTGGCAGAGGCCAGAACCCCCACAGCCATGGGCACGGCACGTACGTGAGGCCCGTCCCTGCCGGGGCTGACGAGTGCGGGGGAGCCTCGATCGGCTGCGCCCGGCAGGGACGGGAGTCGGGTGGGTCAGCGCAGTGCGGCGCCTGGGCGAGCGAGGCGGGTCACGTTTGGCGCCAGGTCCGCCAGGGGCGGGTGATGATCTCCCGGTAGGTGTGGTGGGACGGGTTCTGGCCGCAGTGCCGCAGCACCCAGTCCTGCGGTTCGGTAAAGTCCTCGCTTGTCGGCGAGGTCTCTCCGTCCACGACGCACTGCATCGCGTAATGGACCGGCTCCGCGTCCGGCTCGCGGTCGGGCTGGAGCGTCCAGGTCTCGTAGCGCAGGACCGAGCGCGGGGTCACCGTCCCCACCTCCGGTTGGCCACGGCCACCTTCGCGCTCAACTCCTCCGTCGGAGTCGGCGTACGTACGTCCTCGGGCGGCACGTCCCACTCCCGGCCACCGCGCGGTGGCCGAAGCTGCACGTACGTCCCCACATGCCCCATCACCACGCCCACCTTGCCGCTCCGCCGGTCGACCACCAGGGCGCCGGCATCGGGCGAGACGGTGTGCCCGTCGGCATCAGGGGTGGGGCCCGTCATCGTGACCGCCCCGGCGAGGCGGCCCGCGACCGGGCGTCCAGTCGCAGGGCGGGAACACATGGGGTGGCGCTCATTCGCACGGTGACGCTCCTCGGCGGCGTTGATGCGTGCCCTGGGCCTGTTGGTGCCGCAGGGTCGGCACCGATCCTCACGCCGGTCACCAGGACGAAGGAACCTCCACCAAACCCCATTACGGGACGTCCCGCACCGTGTAGAACGTCCCTAGTGCCGTCCTGGGACGAAGGGGGAGACTCGTGCCGAACGAGAGACTACGAGCCGTCATGGCGGCGGGAGGCTGGACGTACGCCGCACTCGCTCAGCAGGTCGAGGTCGACCCCAAGTCGGTCGAGCGCTGGGTGAACCTCGGGCGTATCCCACGTCGTGCCACTGCCCTCCAGGCGGCCAAGGACCTGGGAGAAGACGTGCACGCACTCTGGCCGGCGCTCCGCCAGGCCCGCCCCGCCCGCGCCATCAGCCCTGAGTTGGTGGCGCTCTACGGGCAGCGAGCCGACATCCCCGTCTCGGCGTTCACCGACCTGATGGCCCAGGCCCGGGAACGGATCGACATCCTCGTCTACGCGGCAGTCTTCCTCCACGAGGCCTACCCGCGGCTGAACGAACTCCTCACCGAACGCGCCGCCGAAGGCTGCACCGTCCGCATCGCGATCGGGGACCCCGACAGCGACAACGTCCAAGCCCGCGGCCAGGAAGAGCGGTTCGGACACGGCATCGAATCCCGCTGCCGCCTCGCGCTCATGCACTACAAGCCGCTCGCCGACACCCCCGGCATCGAAGTCCGCACCCACGAAACCACGCTCTACAACTCCCTCTACCGCGCCGACGACCAGCAACTCGTCAACGCACACGTCTGGGGCGTCAACGCGTACGCCGCCCCCGTGTGGCACCTTCGCCGACACCAGGAGAGCGGCATGTTCGACACCTACGCCGACAGCTTCGACGCCGTCTGGGCGACCGCAACCCCCGTAAGAGAGGAAGACTGACCGTGGCCCGCACCGAGTACTACGACGACCCCAACGCGCCCAAGCCGAACAGCATGGTCGTCGCTGCCTCCGCCGTCGTCACCGACGACCACGGGCGCATCCTCCTCCAGCGCCGCCGCGACAACGACCTATGGGCCCTGCCCGGAGGCGGAATGGACCTCATCGACTCCCTGCCAGGCACAGCCGTCCGCGAGGTCAAAGAGGAGACCGGCCTCGACGTCGAGATCACTGGCCTGGTCGGCACCTACACCGACCCGAAACACATCATCTCCTACACCGACGGCGAGGTCCGGCGACAGTTCAACGTCTGCTTCACCGCCCGCATCACCGGCGGCCAACTGGCAATCTCCGGCGAGTCCACCGAACTCCGGTTCGTACTGCCTGAAGAGATCGAGCAGTTGCCGATGCACCACACCCAACGACTCAGGCTCCAACACTTCCGGGAACAGCGCGAGAAGCCGTACCTGGGCTGAACCATCTGACGGCAGTAGCGACGGCAACAACCCCGCACAACCACGGACACCCACGCACCTCACCGGATCAGCAGACCGCACTTGACCTGCGAAAAGGCAGGTCAGAGGCTTCGCGTAGCACACGTACTATGTGCTCGCGGGTGAGACGCCGGTCCTCGTTCACAACAGTGGCCCTGGCTGTGGATCGATTTGGATCGATTCGAACAAGGTTCCTCACCATTTCAAGCATGCTGAAGACTTCGGGATCACCGGAAAGGAGAGCAAGGCGACCAAGCAGGCTTTCGTGAATGCCTTGGAGAGCTTTGTCAGGAATCCGGGGAACGTTCAAGTCACAGGTACTTATCGGGGGGCTGCGGCGCGGCACTACGTTGACCCCAATACGGGGCGTCACGTATCGGTCGATCTTGAATCCGGGCAAATGCTGGGTGCCTGGAGATCGGATCCGACATCGGACCAGTTCCGGTACCTCATGGAACAAGGGAAGCTGTGATGGCCAAGCTAGAACCGTTCTTGGTGCTCGCCTCAGCAGTGGCAGAGGGAAGGATCTCGGCGGCCGAATTCTCGGTGGTCTGCCTTCCGCTGTACAAGAACTACCCGGGCTCATTTTCGTCGCACGAGCAGTATGAGGCCGCCACCGAATTGTTCTACGTAGCCAACGATCACTATGCGGGCGATTCGGATGCGCCTGCGGGTACGTATAGTGACGAGCAAGTTAGAGCGGCAGCTACAGAAATCGCTGAGAGGATGCGATCGCTGCTTCGGTGAAGGTGGTCCGGTAGGGCTTCTGTCGAGAATTACGATCCGCGCATGCCCACGACAACAGAGATTCTTGTTGTCGTGGGCATGCGTGCTTTGACGGCAACGCTGACGGCAACGTCAGCGAACGACAACTCCGGCAGGCGGAGCGTCGGGGTCATCGTCGGTGGGGCCGAGGGCGTTGCCCAAGGCGTCGATGGCCTGGCGTTGGAGGCGGAGGCGTACGTGGGCGTAGACGCCGGCGGTTACGCCGATGTGGGCGTGACCAAGGAGTTCCTTGATCACGACGAGGTCGACGCCCTGTTCCAGCAGGAGGGTGGCTGTCGAGTGGCGGAGGTCGTGGAAGCGGATGCGGCGGAGCCCGGCCCCATCGAGGAAGGTGCGGAAGCGGCGGGTGAGGTTGGCTGGGTCGAGAGGCCGGCCAGTCGGCGTGGTGAAGACGAGGCCAATGTCATTCCAGGCTGACCCTGCCGTCTTGCGCTCCGTGTCCTGCTGCTCCTGATGCTTCTTGAGGGAGTGAAGGCATTCGGTCGGGAGCGCGATACGGCGCTCGGACGCCCGGGTCTTTGTGGGCAGGTAGGTGAGGCCGCCGATGCGGGTGCGTTGGAGCGAGCGGTGGATGCTGGTCGTTCCGGTGGCGAGGTCGAGGTCTTCCCAGTGGAGGCCGAGGAGTTCGCCTTTGCGGAGTCCGGTTCGCAGTGCGAGTTTGTACAGCGCCTGGAGCCGGTCGGCGCGGGCGGCGTCGAGGAACTGGCGCGCCTCGGCTGCGGTGAGGGGCTGGAAGCGCCTGGGCTGGTGCGTGGTGGTCTTGACGTTTCGGGCGACGTTGCGGGGCAGCTCGTCTTCGCGGACGGCGTGTTTCAGTGCCGACTTGAGCACTGAATGCACGTAGGTCACGGTCAAGGGGGACAGCTGCTTCTGGCAGCACTCGCCGATTGCGCAGCACTGCTTCCGTTCGGTGTCCAGGCCCTGGGTGCAGCACTGGCAGGTGGTGCGGAGCCGGTCGAGGAAGGTGCGCACGTCCTTGGCCGTGAGGCGGGCGACCTTCTTGGTGCCGAGTCCAGGGATGAGGTGGAGGCGGACGCAGGCGGCGTAGCGGGTGTGGGTGTTCTCGCGGAGTCGGTGCACGGCGACGCTGCCGAGCCAGTACGTGAGGTAGTCGCCGACGGTGCTGTCTGCAGTGGCGACGGGCAGCCCGCGGTTACTGTTCGCGATCTTCTCGGTGAGCTTGTCCGCGACTTCCCTCCGAGTGCTGCCGTAGACGCGGACACGCTTGCGGGTGCCGTTGGCGGCGAGGACGTAGCCGGCGGCTTCCCAGCGGCCGTCCTTGCGCTGGTAGATGGTGCCTTCGCCGTTGGCGCGGGCCTTCTTGCGCTTGGGGGCGGTCATCGGGCGGCCTCTTCCAAGTGGCGCTGGACGTAGTCGTCCAGGGCGTGGGCAGGGATGCGGCGGGCGCGGCCGATGGTCAGGGAGGCCAGGCGCCGGGTGCGCAGGAGGTCGTAGAGCGCGGAGCGGCCGATCTTGAGGCGGGCCATCGCCTCGGGGACGGTGAGGAGTTCGTCATCACGCACTGGTTGTCACCTCTTGCTCGCGCGCCGGGCCGCCGTGGATGAGTGCGGCGAGGCGTTCGAGGTCGGGGGTGAGGCCGGTGCTGTCGTAGGCCCAGCGGGCGAGGACGAGGGTGGTCGGTGAGGGCGGAGGGGTGTGGCGGCGGTGCCAGGCGGCGCGGGCGGACCGGAGGGCGCCGAGGGTGATGGAGTAGGCGCGGGTCTTGGTGGAGAAGTGGCCGCGGAAGCCGAGCATGTGGGCCCACTTGCGCAGGTTCAGGTGCTTGAGGTCGTCTCGGCTGCCGAGGGCCCAGGCGGTGCGGATCATCCGGGCGGTGTGCTCGGGTACGGACTTGAACCAGAGGTCGGTGATCCTCTTCAGCCGGTGGTCGAGGGTGCCGGTCGCGGCTTCGGTGCCCTTGGTGGCGTACTTGGCGACGTATCCGGCGACCTTGCCCTCGGTGATCGTGGTCCCGCCCTGGAACGCCGTGGACCGGATGATCCTGATGTCGATCTGCTCGCCGAAGACGAATGAGCGGGCGCGGCCGTTGATCTCCGGTCCGTCGATGTGGGCGCGCGTGGCCGAGATCCGGATGGCATCGGCGAGGAGTCTGGGTGTGGCCCATGCGGGTGGCGGGGTGTAGGGGCCTGCGGGGCCGTCGAGGCGGATGACGGCGTGGAAGTGGATCAGTCCGCGCTGCTGGTACTCGGCGACCTTCGCGTACGAGACCTGGACGACCTTGGAGAGCAGGCGCTGGGGGATACCGGCTGCGGCGGCGATGGTGCGGCGCAGGTGGAGCATGAAGAGGGCCCACAGGGCGGGGGCGTGGGCGTTCCACAGGACGGCGCCGGTGTAGTCGTACCGATCGGGGTCGAGCGGTGTACCGAGGCGCGGGTCGCCCTGGGTGTGGGTGCGTCCGCAGCGGCAGCGGGCGGAGCCGTTGACGCGTCGCCCGTGGACGGGGCCGTACGAGGGTGCGGTGAAGGTGGCGAAGACGCGGGGGTGGGTGGCGACCTTGTCGGGGATGTTCTTGCCGCCGCGCAGGCCGGCGGCGATGACGGTGAACGGACGTATTTAAGACGGCTCTGACGCCGTGATCACACCAGCCACACCAAGAGCATCTCATCTGCGACCAGCAGTTACGGGACACCTCTTAGTCGCTCGTTCTGGCGGCCGCGAGCAGGCAATGCGACGTATCGTGGACAGTCTGGGAGATGCAAGCGACCTTCCGGCAGCGGGGCGATTTGAAGTGGGTCGAGTCATTGATAGTGAGAACGTGACTATTCGAGGAGCTGTTGTAAACGGAGTTCCGAGAATCGGCACGGCGTTCAACCCCGATAAGTTCCCTGGAGGCAAGTAGATGCGGGTTCCCGTTGAACCGCGCCCGCTGACCAGTAAGGAGCGGGCAGTAGCGGAGCAGATTCTGCAACTGGACTTCCCTGGAGCGGCAGAGCTCCGCCATCAGCTTGATTGGGTTCGAGTGGTGGCCCTGTGGGGATCCAATTCTGCAAGTGTTGACTTGCGAGTCACGAATGACGCGCCTCCTGCTCCTATCTCGGATGGGGTTGTGCCGGTAACTTGCACGGTTATTGACGAAGGGGGTGAGCTTATTGGCGAAATCATTCTCTGGACTGAAACGGGCATGTTGTCCGGCCTTGAATACGCCTGGTATGGCGATGAACCCCCGACTTCGCTCCCAGAGGTGGATCGAATAGTCATGTCATAGAGTCTGATCGGATCTACTTCCGGGCGCGAATGGGAAGCCCCGCCGGGATGCGGCGGGGCTTCTGGGGTGTTTGACGGCAACGCTGACGGCAACGTCAGCGGACGACGGCTGCGGCGGGCGGATCGTCGGGGTCGTTGTCGGTAAGGCCGAGTGCGTCGCCCAGGGTGTCGATGGCTTGGCGTTGGAGGCGGAGTCGGACGTGGGCGTAGACGCCGGCGGTGACGCCGATGTGGGCGTGGCCGAGGAGTTCCTTGATGACGACGAGGTCCGCGCCCTGTTCCGGGAGCAGGGTGGCGGTCGAGTGCCGGAGGTCGTGGAAGCGGATCGTCCGGAGCCCGGCCTTGTGGAGGAGGCGGCGGAAGCGGCGGCTGAGGTTGGTGGGGTCGAGCGGCCTGCCCTTCGCGGTGGTGAAGACGAACCTGTTGTCCGTCCAACCCGTTCCGGCCACCTGACGCTCCTCCTGCTGCCGTTCCCGGTGGATCTTGAGGGAGTTGCTGCACTCGGTGGGGAGGGCGATGCGCCGCTCGGCGGCGAGCGTCTTGGTGTTCAGGACGGTCAGGCCCTGGCTGCGGGTGCGCTGGATCGAGCGGAGGATGGTGGCGGTGCCGCCGTCGAGATCGAGGTCTTCCCAGTGGAGGCCGAGGAGTTCGCCCTTGCGGAGTCCGGTGCGCTAGGCGAGTTCGTACAGCGCGTGCAGACGATCATCAGCGGCCGACTGAAGGAACTGCCGGGCTTCGGCGGCGGTGAGGGGCTGGAAGCGACGGGGGCGCGGTGTGGTGGTCTTGACGTTGCGGGCGACGTTGCGCGGCAGTTCGTCCTCGCGGACGGCCTGTTCCAGGGCGGACTTGAGGACCGCGTGGACGTACGTCACGGTCAGCGGGGACAGCCGCTTGTCGCAGCACTGGCCGATGGCACAGCAGGACCGCCGTGTCGCGTCCCGGTTCTGGGCGCAGCACTGGCAGGTGGTGCGGAGTCCGTCGAGGAAGGTGCGGACGTCGCGGGTGGTGAGTCGGGCGAGCTTCTTCGCACCGAGGCCGGGGCTGAGGTGGAGGCGGATGGAGGCGGCGTAGCGGGTGTGGGTGTTCTCCCGCAGGTGGTGTACGGCAACACCGTTCAGCCAGTACGTGAGGTAGGCGCCCACGGTGCTGTCCGCCGCTGCGACGGGGAGGCCGCGCTTGCTGGCGGCGATCCTCTCGGTGAGCTTGGTCATCGCATCTTTGCGGGTGGTGCCGTAGACGCGGACGCGGCGGCGGGTGTTGCCAGGAGCCAGGACGTACCCGGCTGCTTCCCAGCGTCCGTCCTTGCGTCGATAGACGGTTCCGTCGCCGTTGGCGCGGCTGCGGCGGGAGGCGGGGGTGTCGCGGGGTGCAGCCATCAGGCGGCTTTCTGTTCCAGGCGGGTGCGGATGAAGTCAGTGAGGGCGTGGGCGGGGATGCGGCGGGCGCCGCCGAGGGTGATCGAGGCGAGCTGGCCGGTGCGGAGGAGGTCGTAGACGGCGGAGCGGCCGAGCTGGAGGCGGGCCATCACCTGGGGCACCGTGAGGAGATCCAGAACCGGGACCGCTTCCGTGTGGAGGGCGGCAAGCGGGGGCGAGGTCATTAGCAGCCCCCTTCGGCCGTGAACTGCCGTTTCCAGTTCCCTGCGGTGCCATACGTGGGCGGCGAGGAGTGCGGCGCCAGGGCTGTAGCCCGAGCCGAGGTAGTCCCAGTGGCCGACGACGAGCGTGGTGTCCGCATCAGGTTCGGGCAGGCCGGCGTGGGCGCGGGCCTGTTCGCTGTGCCAGGCGCGGCGGGCGTCGCGCAGCGCGCCCAGGGTGGTGAGGTAGCTGCGGGACTTGATGGAGGGGCGGCCCCGGAATCCACCCTGTGCTCCCCCTACCGGCTTGCGCCGTTCCGCGCCCGGCGCCTTGGCACGGTTCCCGCCTCACACGCCCCACCGGGCCGGGAACCGTGCCGCCGACGGCGAAATCGCCCCCGAAAAAGGCGCCCCGCCCGGCCGCCGCGCGTGCCCCCAGTGTCGCCGGCAAGGGGGTGGATGGCGGGCCCCCCAGCGTCGGTGCGCTGTTAACCCGCTGTTGCCGTCACGTTGGGTGTCTGCTCGGAATACGTTCCTAACGTCTGGGACGTGCCAGAAAGCAAGCTGAAGTCCCTGCGTGTGGCCGTCCTCGCGGACTCGGACACGCGCTGGAAGTGGGGCGCCCTCACCGCCGCGCGGATCGCCGACGCGGCCGGGCCCGAGGGGTTCCTGTTGCGGGGGCGGGCGACTCCCACCGCGCGGCAGCTGGAGGAGGTCGGGGTCCGCGCCGCCGCCCTGCGCGAGGTGACCGCCGGCGGGTTCCTGCGGGCGATGGGGGAGGAGGAGTACGACGTCCTCGTGCTCGCCCTCGTCGGGGGCGGGGTGCAGGCCGTGCTGCACGGGCTGCGCCACGCCTGGCAGGGGCGGGCACGGCGGCCCGTGGTCGTCACCGGGTACGTCGGGGTGGTCTACGAGAAGCTCGCCGACGGGCTGCTGCTGCGGCACGGCGCCGACGTGGTCCTCGCCAACTCGCGGCAGGACGCCGAGCGGTTCCGCGCCGTGTACGAGGGGGTGGGCGCCGACGCGCGTGGTGTCGTCGAGTGCGCGCTGCCCTTCCTCGGCGGCGCCGCCCGCGAGCCCGCCGACGAGGTCCGTACCGTCGTCTTCGCCGTCCAGCCCTCCGTGCCCGAGCGCCGCGCCGACCGGCTGTACCTGCTGCGCCGCGCCGCCGAGCACGCCCGGCTGCATCCTGGGCGCGAGGTGCTGATCAAGCTGCGGTCCAGGCCCGGCGAGCACACCACGCACATCGAGGAGCACCCCTACCAGAAGCTCGCCCGCACCCTCGACCTGCCGGCCAACTGCCGCCTCGCGTACGGGCACATGGGGGAGATCCTGGACAGCGCCGACCTCCTCGTCACGGTCAGCTCCACCGCCGCCCTCGAAGCGCTGCACCGGGGCGTGCCCACCGCCGTCCTCACCGACCTCGGCATCCGCGAGGCCCTCGGCAACCACGCCTTCCTCGGCTCCGGCTGCCTCACCTCCTGGGACGCCCTGGACGAGGGACGGCTCCCGGTCGCCGACACCGAGTGGACCGCGCGGCAGGGCGTCACCTCCGACCAGCCCTACGAGCGCGCCTTCGACGCCGCCCGCGCACGCGTCGCGGAGCTGGCGGCGCGGACCGGACTGCCGCCGCTCGCGCCGTACTACACGCTCGCCACCGCCCCCGGCTACCTGCCCGGCATCCTCGCGCGCCACCGCCTCGCCCCCGACGGGAGCCCGCTGCCGGGCGCCGCCGACGGGGACCGCGCCCCCGGGCCGCTGCGCCAGGTCGTACGCCAGGCCGCGCGCGGCGCCTACCGGCACGGGGTGCAGCGCGTCGCGCCCGTCATCCGGCGCATGGGGGAGCTGTGACGAGCAGCCGCCCCGGCCGGACCGTCCCCGACCCACGAACCGCCGCCCAAGGAGCCCCACCCATGACCCAGCGCCGCGTCCTGGCCGTGATCCCCGCCCGGGGAGGATCGAAGGGGGTGCCCGCGAAGAACCTCGCGCCGGTCGGCGGGGTCCCCCTCGTGGTCCGCGCCGTACGGGAGTGCCTGGCCGCCCGCCTCGTCACCGAGGTCGTGGTGTCCACCGACGACGAGGCCATCGCCCGCGCCGCCCGCGAGGCCGGCGCCGAGGCCGTACGCCGCCCCGCCGAACTCTCCGGCGACCACGCCACCAGCGAGGCCGCCGTCCTGCACGCCCTCGACCGGCACGAGACGCTGCACGGCGCCCGGATGGACGCCGTCCTCCTCGTCCAGTGCACGAGCCCCTTCCTGCTCGCCTCCGACGTGGACGGCGTCGCCTCCGCCGTCGTCGAGGACGGCGCGGACTCGGCGCTCACCGTCGCCCCCTTCCACGGCTTCGTGTGGCGCGACGGAGGAAGCGCCGAGGCCGGGGAGGACACCGCGTACGGCGTCAACCACGACCGCGGCTTCCGGCCGCGCCGCCAGGACCGCCCCGAGGACTTCCTGGAGACCGGCGCCGCCTACGCCATGGACACGGCCGGCTTCCGCGCCCACCACCACCGCTTCTTCGGCCGCACCGAACTCGTCCGCACCGACCCGGCGCGGGTCCTGGAGATCGACGACCCGCACGAGCTGGCCCGCGCCCGCGCCCTCGCCGCGCACTTCGACGCGGGGCGCCCCGGGGCGCTGCCCACTCGGGAGGACGTCGACGCGGTCGTCCTCGACTTCGACGGCACCCAGACCGACGACCGGGTGCACATCGACTCCGAGGGCCGTGAACTGGTCTCCGTGCACCGCGGGGACGGGCTCGGCGTCGCCGCGCTGCGCCGCAGCGGCCTCGCCCTGCTGATCCTGTCCACCGAACAGAACCCGGTCGTCGCCGCCCGCGCGCGCAAGCTCAAGATCCCCGTACTGCACGGCATCGACCGCAAGGACCTCGCCCTCAAACAGTGGTGCGAGGAACAGGGCGTCGCGCCCGAGCGCGTGCTCTACGCCGGGAACGACGCCAACGACCTGGCCTGCTTCGGCCTCGTCGGCTGGCCCGTGGCCGTCGCCAACGCCCACGAGGCCGTACGCGGGGCCGCGCGCGCCGTCACCACCGTCCCCGGCGGGTCGGGCGCCGTCCGCGAGATCGCCGGCTGGCTCCTGGGCCAGGACCTGGCCGCCACCGGCACCACCGCGGCCGGGACCCGGCCCTGACCCCGGCCGACCCCGGCCACACCCCCCACCACCCCACCCACAGCTGAGGAAAGCACCATGAACGCAACGCCCGACGCCCGCACCCGCGCCTTCGGCACCCGCCCCGCCGGGCCCGGCCACCCCGTGTACATCACCGGGGAGATCGGCATCAACCACAACGGCGAACTCGACAACGCGATCGCCCTGATCGACGTGGCCGCCGACGCCGGCTGCGACGCCGTCAAGTTCCAGAAGCGCACCCCGGAGATCTGCACCCCCCGCGACCAGTGGGACATCGAGCGGGACACCCCGTGGGGCCGCATGACGTACATCGACTACCGCCACCGCGTCGAGTTCGGCGAGGACGAGTACCGCGCGATCGACGAGCACTGCAAGGAGCGCGGCATCGCCTGGTTCGCCTCCCCGTGGGACACCGAGGCCGTCGCCTTCCTGGAGAAGTTCGACGTCCCCGCCCACAAGGTGGCCTCCGCCTCCCTCACCGACGACGAACTGCTGCGCTCGCTGCGCGCCACCGGCCGCACCGTCGTGCTGTCCACCGGGATGTCCACGCCCCGCCAGATCCGCCACGCCGTCGAGGTGCTCGGCAGCGACAACATCCTTCTCTGCCACGCCACTTCGACGTACCCGGCGAAGGCCGAGGAGCTGAACCTGCGCGTCATCAACACGCTCCGGGCCGAGTTCCCGAACGTCCCGATCGGCTACTCCGGCCACGAGACGGGCCTCCAGACCACGCTGGCCGCCGTCGCCCTCGGCGCGGCCTTCGTGGAGCGGCACATCACCCTGGACCGCGCGATGTGGGGCTCCGACCAGGCCGCCTCCGTCGAGCCGCAGGGCCTCGCCCGCCTGGTGCGCGACATCCGCACCATCGAGTCCTCCCTCGGTGACGGCGTCAAGAAGGTCTACGAGTCGGAGCTCGGCCCCATGAAGAAGCTGCGCCGCGTGCCCGGCGTCGTCGCCGAGGCCGAGTCCGCCGTGCGCGGGGCGGAGTCCGGCGAGACCGCCCCGGCAGCGGTCTGACGGCCCGGCGGCCCCGCCCCATGGCCTCCCCCGCCGCACCTCCCGGGCTCCCGGACGGGGCGCCCTCCACCCTGGCCTTCGTCGAGAGCCCCGTACAGCTCCTCAACGTCCTGGAGTGGGCGTACGTCGCCCCGGGCCTGGACGCGAGCGCGGTCACCGTGGTCGTGCTCTCGCCCACCGACCCGATGTCGCGCGGGCAACTGCGCCGCATGGCGGAGTACGCGCGGCAGACCGGCATGGCGCTGCGCTGGGAGGAGGCCAGGGGCGGGAGCGCCGCACCCCTGCACACCGTGCGGGCGCTCGCCCCGCTGCTGCGGACGGCCCGTCGTGTCGTCATCGGCGACCCGTTCTCCCGCTACGTCCAGCTCCTGCTGACCCTCACCCGGGCCCGGGAGCTGGTCGTGGTGGACGACGGCACCGCCACGATGGAGTTCGTCGACCTCCTGGCACGCGGCCGGCCCCTGGTGCGCTGGCACCGGGACGGCCGGTCCGGCCCCCGCGACCTCGCCTTCGCCCCGTTCTCCTCCTCCGCGCGCCGCAGGCTCACCCCGGGCGCGGGCCGGCGCGTGGAACTGTTCACCTGCATGCCGATCGAGGGCGCTCCCGCCGGTGTCGCCGTGACCACGCACGCCTTCGCGTGGACCCGCGCCTCCTTCGGCCCGCCCGCCGTCGCCCCGGGCGCCGACCTCGTCGGCACCTCCCTCGTCGAGACCGGCGTCGTCGACGAGGACAAGTACGTCGCGGCGGTCCGCTCCCTGGCCGCCACGCACGGCGCCCGCCGCTACTTCGCCCACCGCAGGGAGAACACCACCAAGCTCCACCGCCTGGCCGTCGTGACCGGTCTCCAGATCGTCCGCCCCGACCTCCCCCTCGAACTCATCGCCCGCCGGGGCCCGGTGGGCCGCACCGTCCTGAGCTTCCCCTCCACCGTCGTCCACACGCTTCCGCTGGCGCTGAGCGGTACGGGCGTACGCGTCGCGGTGTGCGAGATCGACCCGGCCTGGCTCACCGCGACGGCCTCCCCGCGCGCCCAGGGCTTCCTGACCGGGGTGACGAGCACGGCGCGGGACGTACAGCGCGTGCGGGGGGAAGGGGCGACGGGGTGAGGGGGCGGGGCGGGTCGTGAAGGGTCGTCCACCAACCACCGCACCTCGGCGTCGTCCTCCCGTCCGCCGTACTGGTCGGCACGGCTGAGCCGGGCGGCCGCGGCCACGAGCGCCACGGCGGGCGAGACGGCCCGTAGCGAACCGGTACCGGGACGCAGCGCACCGGGGCCGGGGCGTGGCGCCGGTCCGATAACCGCTTGCCCCTCCCGCCCCCGTCCCCGATCATCCCCGCATGGTGAAGAGGGCCCCGGACGGTCGTGTCCCCGACGGCCGTGCCGGTATCGACGCCGCTCTCGTACGGCGGCTGATCCGCGCGCAGTTCCCGCGCTGGGGAGGGCTCGCGGTGGAGCCCGTCGCGGTGGACGGGTGGGACAACCGTACGTACCGGCTCGGGAGCGACAAGACGGTGCGGCTGCCCACCGCCGCCGGATACGTGCCCGCCGTCGCCAAGGAGAACACCTGGCTGCCCCGGCTCGCGCCCGCGCTGCCGCTCGCCGTGCCCCCGGTGCTCGGGCTCGGCGAACCCGGGGAGGGATATCCGTACCCGTGGTCGGTGCGCGGCTGGCTGGACGGGGAGACGGTGGCGGCCGGACGCGTCGCGGACCTCACCGCGCTCGCCCTCGATCTCGCCGACTTCCTGCGCGCCCTCCGGCGCTGCGACACCCAGGGCGCGCCGGCCGCCGGGGAGCACAGCTGGTGGCGCGGCGCCTCGCCCGCCCACTACGACGAGGAGACCCGCCGCTGCCTGGCCGCCCTGCGCGAGGAGGTCGACACCGGACGGGCCCGCGCCGTGTGGGAGGCCGCGCTCGCCACGCGCTGGGAGGGCGAGCCCGTGTGGTTCCACGGGGACGTCGCCCCCGGCAACCTCCTGCTCACCGGCGGACGGCTCGGCGCCGTCATCGACTTCGGCACCTCGGGCGTCGGCGACCCCGCCTGCGACCTCGTGATCGCCTGGGGGCTGTTCTCGGCAGAGAGCCGTACGGCCTTCCGTGACGCCCTCGGCCTCGACGCCGGCACCTGGGCGCGGGCCCGGGGGTGGGCGCTGTGGAAGTCCCTCCTCGTGCTCAGCCAGATCCGCGACACCGATCCGGAGCAGGCCGCCGCGCACCGCCGGATCATCGCCGACGTACTCGACGACGTACTCGACGACCACGCGCGGTCCAGCCCGGCGCGGTGAGGTGACGCGCGGGAGGCACGTCCCGCCCCGCGCCCGCCGTCCCGCCCCGCGCCCGCCCGGCGGCCCAGCGGTGCCACGTCCGGCCTCCCGTCCGGCCTCCCGTGCCGCCGCCCGCCCCGCGCTGTCCCCGCCTCCCGTCCCGCCCTGTACCCGCATTCCGGCAACTCCCATTCGGGCGAGAGCCGTTGACACGGCACAAGGCCGTCTCTACCGTTTCACCCCGACGTTACATCGTTGTAATCACGCGGGCCGCACGACGTGTGACGCCACGTCGCCACGCCCGGCCGCCACGGAACGAGCACTCCGCGCACCCCACCGCCCCAAGGAGCCGTCCATGCTCGCCACCCCCTCCCCGAACCGCCCACGGGCCGGGCGCCGCGCGGCCGCCGTGCTGGCGGCCCTCCTCACGGCCTTCTCCCTCCTGTGGTCCTCCGGCTCCGCCACCGCCTCGGCGGACGCCCACGACCCGGCCGCGCGGGCCGCCGCGGCCGGCACCTTCCGCAATCCGCTCAACAGCGGGCCCGACCCGTTCATGACGTACTGGAAGGGCTCCTACTACCTGACCACGACGCAGGGAGACAGCATCCGCATGTGGCGCTCCTCCTCGCTGAGCAACCTGTCGGCCGCCGACCCCGTCACCGTGTGGACCGACTCCGACGCCTCCCGCAACCGCGACATCTTCGCCCCGGAGTTCTACCGCTTCGGCGACCGCTGGTACCTCTACTACACCGCCGACGACGGGGTCGACGACCACCACCGCCTGCACGTCCTGGAGTCGGACCGCGACGACCCGGCCGGTCCCTACCACTACAAGGCGAAGCTGGCCCCGCCCAACCACGCGAACGACTTCGCCATCGACGCGGGCATCCTTCAGCACAACGGCCGCCTCTACCTCGCCTACAGCGGCATCAACCAGTACCAGCACAACGGGATCAACCTCGCCCCGCTGTCGAACCCGTACACCGTCTCGGGGAACGCGGTGGCCCTCAACGCGGCGGGCGGCTGCCCCGAGGTCCGGGAGGGGCCCGAGTTCCTCAACCGCAACGGCCGCACCTGGATGACCTACTCCACCTGCGACACCGGCAAGCCGGACTACCAGATCTGGATGATGTCCCTGCCCGACGGCGCCGACCCGCTGGTGCCCGGCAACTGGACCCAGCACTCCGGCCCGGTCTTCTCGCGGGCCGACGACCGGGGCGTGTACGGGCCCGGCCACCACGCCTTCTTCCGCTCGCCCGACGGTACGCAGGACTGGATGGTCTACCACGCCAAGACGACCTCCGAGTTCACCTACTCCAACCGCACCACCCGGGCCCAGCGGATCACCTGGAAGGCCGACGGCAGCCCCGACCTCGGCCGTCCCCTCGCGCTCGGCGCCACCCAGGACCTGCCCTCCGGGGACCCCGGTTCCGGTAACTACTGGATCAACGACGACGGCCGCTCCAGCGGTGACGGAACCGTCTCGTACACCGGGACGTGGAACGCGGGAACCGGCTGCGCCGCCCAGTGCTTCTGGGGCGACGACCACTGGAGCGACCGGGCGGGCAACACCGCCACCTTCACCTTCACCGGGACCCGAGTCGCCCTGCTCTCGGTGCGCGACACCGGCAACGGCATCGGAGCCCTCAGCATCGACGGCGGCACCGAACAGCGCGTCGACTTCCACGGCGCCCTCCGCACCGGCGAGACGGTGCAGTACCTCAGTCCCCGGCTGCCGAACGGACGCCACACACTGCGGGTCCGGGTCACCGGCGAGCACAACGCCCAGTCGACGGGCTCGTTCGTGAGCGTGGACCGCGCGGAGGTCTACACCGACTGACCGGCCGCGGCGCGTACGGGCGCACCGGCCGCGGGACCCACGGGAGCCACGAGAGCCAGGAGAGTCACGAGGCGGCGGGAGCCGGGACGTACGGGACCAGGGGGACCAGGAGGGCCAGGGGGAGGGGTACAGGTGTGCGGGGCGCGGCGGCCGGATTCAATCCGAAAGAGAGTACATACCCATCCCCTTGTCCCACCATGCGGACCGAAACCCCTTTCCTTACGTCAATCCCGGTGAACTTTTCCACACCATGGGCTAGTTGACCTTCGGGCCGCCTTACCCTTCGAAGGGTGAGCGACCTCGAAGCCCCCGTGTCCGAAACCGCCGTCACGCCCGGAGCCGCCCTCCCCGGTGCGCTGACCGACCTGCCGGCCGGTCTGTGTCAGGAGTTGACCGCCTTCCGGCGTGACCTCCACGCCCACCCGGAACTGGGCCACCAGGAGTTCCGTACGACGGGGGCGATCAAGGCCCGGCTGGAGCAGGCCGGGCTGAGGCCGCGCGTGCTCGACGGCGGCACCGGACTCGTGTGCGACGTCGGTACGTGGGACGGCGGGCGGCCCATGCTCGCCCTGCGCGCCGACATCGACGCGCTGCCCATCCCGGACACCAAGGCCGAGGCCCCGTACCGCTCCACCGTGCCCGGCCGGGCCCACGCCTGCGGGCACGACGTGCACACCACCGTCGTCCTCGGCGCCGGGCTCGTCCTCGCCGACCTGCTGGAACGCGGGCTGCTGCCCCGCCCGGTGCGGCTGCTGTTCCAGCCCGCCGAGGAGGTGCTGCCCGGCGGCGCCGCCGACGCGGTGCGCTCCGGGGTGCTCGAAGGGGTCGGCCGGATCGTCGCCGTGCACTGCGACCCGAAGGTCGACGCGGGGCGCATCGGGCTGCGGCACGGGCCCATCACCTCGGCCTGCGACAGCCTCAAGATCTCGCTGGACGGGCCCGGCGGGCACACCGCGCGCCCGCACCTGACCACCGACCTCGTGACCGCCGTCGCCAAGGTCGCCACCGACGTGCCCGCGCTCGTCGCCCGCCGCGTCGACGCCCGCTCCGGCCTCTCGGTGACCTGGGGACGCATCGAGTCCGGGCACGTCAGCAACGTCATCCCGCAACACGCCGAACTGGCCGGAACCGTGCGCTGCCTCGACCTCGCGACCTGGCACTCCGCGCCCGACGCCGTGCACGCCGCGATCGACGAGATCTCCGCGATGTACGGGGCGAAGACCCAGATCAGCTACGTGCGCGGGGTGCCCCCGGTCGTCAACGACGCCGAGGTCGCCGACCTGTTGCGGGACGCGATGACCGCGCGGCGCGGCGCCGACTCCGTCGAGGGCACCGAACAGAGCCTGGGCGGTGAGGACTTCTCCTGGTACCTCCAGCAGGTGCCCGGCGCGATGGCCCGCCTCGGGGTGCGCCCGCCCGGCGACCGCACCACGCGCGACCTGCACCGGGGCGACTTCGACGTGGACGAGGCGGCCATCACCGTCGGCGTCGAACTCTTCACGGCCGCCGCCCTGCTCGACGCGTCCTGACGACGGCGAGGGGGCCCGGCCCGGACCGGCGCCCCCTTTGCCACCCCTTCGTCACGCTCGTTCACGGAGCCGTAACCGGCCGTTGGCACGAATCGATAACAGCCCCTCCCGCTCCCTTAGTGCGGCCTTCTACGCGCGTTACTGTGCGGAGCGGATCAGCGCCGACGACCGCGTCGAACCAGCGCTCGTAGAAGGGGAGTTCCCCGTGCGTCACATTTCGAGGTACACCCGCGTGGCCGTGGGGATCGCCGCCCTCGCCCTGACCGCGACCGCCTGCGGCGAGACCAGCAGCGAGTCCGCGCAGAAGGAGGAGAAGGGCGGCGGCAGCTCCGCCTCCTCCACCGGCTACAAGGGCAAGGGCATCGGCCTGGCCTACGACGTCGGCGGGCGCGGTGACCAGTCCTTCAACGACTCGGCGTTCTCCGGTTACGACAAGGCCCGCAAGGAGCTCAAGATCGGCGGGCAGGACCTGGAGCCGACCGACGGCGAGTCCGACGCCGACAAGGTCGCCCGGCTCACCCAGCTCGCCACCAAGGGCTACAACCCGATCGTCGGGGTCGGCTTCGCCTACGCGCCCGCCATCAAGGAGGTCGCGCCGAAGTTCCCGAAGACCACCTTCGGCATCGTCGACGACGACACGGTCAAGGCCGACAACGTCGCCGACCTCGTCTTCCACGAGGAGCAGGGCTCCTACCTCGCCGGGGTCGCCGCCGCGAAGGTCACGAAGGCCAAGCACGTCGGCTTCATCGGCGGCGTCGACGTCTCGCTGATCCACAAGTTCTACGCGGGCTTCAAGGCGGGCGTCGCCTCCGTGGACCCGAAGATCAAGGTCGAGCAGCAGTACCTGACCGAGAAGGCCGAGGACGGCGGCTTCTCCAGCCCCAACCTGGGCAAGGAGGCCGCCAAGGGCCAGCTCGACAAGGGCGCCGACGTGCTCTACGCGGCGGCCGGGCTCTCCGGGCAGGGCGTCATCGAGGAGGCGGCCGGCGCCCGGAAGTGGGCGATCGGCGTCGACTCCGACCAGTACAAGCAGGAGCCGCTCGCCAAGTACAAGGACTACATCCTCACTTCGGCGCTCAAGGACGTCGGCGGCGCCGTCTACGACCTGACCAAGTCCGTGGTCGAGGGAAAGCCCGTCACCGGCGAGACCCGCTTCGACCTCGCCTCCGGCCGGGTCGGGCTGTCCACCGCGAACCCCAAGTACACCGCGATGACCGACGTCGTCGCCGCCGTCAAGAAGGCCGAGGCCGGGATCAAGGACGGCAGCATCACCGTCCCCAGCTCCTGACCCGCCCGCACCACCCCGCAGGGGCGCGCCCAGGCGCGTACGGTGACCGTCGCCGTACGCCCCGGCGCGCCCCTGTGTGCGTTTCGTGACCGAAGCCCCCGCGCGCCCCCGGGCCGCCCCGGCCGCCCCGGCCTGCGGCTCATCGCTGAGCGTGCGGCCGCGTTCACCGGGCTCAGACACAGCTGGATAACGGGTGGACATACGGGGTTTTCTGTTCTGTCTACGCGCGTTACGCTGCGGCGAACCTTGCGCCCGCCGAGGGCGCTGCACACAAGGAGTCCCGCTCATGCGCCGCCTGTCCCGAATCGCTGCCGCAGGCATTGCGACCGCCGCCCTCGCCGTCTCCGTCACCGCCTGCGGTGGCACGTCCAGTGACGCGGCCGCCGACAAGGACAGCGGCAGCGGCGGCTCGAAGGGCAAGGGCCTCGCCCTCGCCTACGACGTCGGCGGAAAGGGCGACCAGTCCTTCAATGATGCCGCCTACGCCGGCATGGCGAAGGCCAAGAAGGACTTCGGTATCGGCGCGAAGGACATCGAGCCGACCGACGGCGAGTCCGACGCCGACAAGACGGCCCGCCTCGACCAGCTCGCCAAGCAGGGCTACAACCCGGTGATCGGGGTCGGTTACGCCTACGCCCCGGCCATCAAGGAGGTCGCGGCGAAGCACCCGAAGACCACCTTCGGCATCGTCGACGACGAGACGATCAAGGCGAAGAACGTCGCGGACCTCGTCTTCCACGAGGAGCAGAGCAGCTACCTGGCCGGTGTCGCCGCCGCCCTGAGCACCAAGACCAAGCACGTCGGCTTCGTCGGCGGCGTCGACGTACCGCTGATCCACAAGTTCGAGGCCGGGTTCGTCCAGGGCGTCCAGTCCGTGAACCCGAAGATCAAGATCGAGAAGCAGTACCTGACCGAGAAGGCCGAGGACGGCGGCTTCTCCAGCCCGAACCTGGGCAAGGAGGCCGCGAAGGGCCAGATCGACGCCGGTGCCGACGTCGTCTACCAGGCCGCGGGCCTCTCCGGCCAGGGCGTCATCGAGGCCGCCGCGACCGCCAAGGTCTGGGCGATCGGCGTCGACTCCGACCAGTACGCGCAGAAGCCGCTGGCGAAGTACAAGGACTACATCCTGACCTCCGCCACCAAGGACGTGTCCGGCGCGGTCTACAACCTCGTCAAGTCCGTCCAGGACGGCAAGCCGGAGACCGGCGTGGTCCGCGCCGACCTCGCCTCCGGCGGGGTGGACGTGGCCGCCTCGAACCCGAAGTTCTCCGGCGACGCGAAGATCCAGAAGGCGATCGAGCAGGCGAAGAAGGACATCGCCGACGGCAAGGTCAAGGTCAAGACCACCAGCTGACCCGCCTCCCCCGCCCCCGCCCGCTCGCCGGGCGGGGGCGGGGGAGCGGCGGAAACCGCCGCGACACCGCGCCGGAACGGGGCCCGGGGAGGATGTGTGCGCTCCCCGGGCCCCGCTTCGAAACGGCGGCGCGGGCACACTGACCCGGACGGACGGCCTGGCTCCGCGGCCCGTCCGCCCCCGGCCGGGCGACCGGCCCCAGCTCCACCTCCGTCAGTCCCGGGGCGTTGCGCACGCGGGCCCCCCTTCCGAGGAGAATGCGCCATCAACGCGTCTCAAAGCCCCCCGGCCGCGGGCCGGGCGCCCGCGGTCGAACTGGCGGGCATCACCAAGCGCTTCCCGGGCGTCGTCGCCAACCACGACATCCACCTCAGCGTCCGCAAGGGCACCGTGCACGCCCTCGTCGGCGAGAACGGGGCCGGCAAGTCCACCCTGATGAAGATCCTCTACGGCATGCAGAAGCCGGACGAGGGCGTCATCAGGGTCGACGGCGCCGAGGCCGTCTTCGGCTCCCCGGCCGACGCGATCGCCCGCGGCATCGGCATGGTGCACCAGCACTTCATGCTCGCCGACTACCTCACCGTCCTGGAGAACACCGTCCTCGGCAGCGAGAAGCTGCACGGGATCGGCGGCGCCGCCCGCCGCCGCATCGTGGAGATCTCCGAGCGCTACGGACTCAACGTGCGGCCCGACGCCCGCGTCGAGGACCTCGGCGTCGCCGAACGCCAGCGCGTGGAGATCCTGAAGGTCCTCTACCGGGGCGCGACCACCCTGATCCTCGACGAGCCGACCGCGGTCCTCGTCCCGCAGGAGGTCGACGCGCTCTTCGACAACCTGCGCGAACTCAAGGCCGAGGGCCTCAGCGTCATCTTCATCTCGCACAAGCTGGGCGAGGTGCTGTCCGTCGCCGACGACATCACCGTCATCCGGCGCGGTACGACGGTGGGCACCGCGATCCCGTCCGAGACGACGCCCAAGCAGCTCGCGGAACTCATGGTCGGCAGCGAACTGCCCACCCCGGAGACCGCCGAGTCCACCGTCACCGACAAGGCCCTGCTGAGCGTCGAGAACCTCCGGCTGCTGGCCGACGGCGGGCGGCCGGTGCTCGACGACGTGAGCTTCACGATCCACGAGGGCGAGGTCCTCGGCATCGCCGGCGTCGAGGGCAACGGGCAGACCGAACTCATCGACGCGCTCATCGGCCTCAAGGGCGCCGACCACGGCCGCATCCTGCTGGGCGGCGAGGAGATCACCCCGTGGTCCACCCGCAAGCGGCGTGAGCACGGCGTCGGCTACATCCCCGAGGACCGGCACCGCCACGGACTCCTGCTGGACGCCCCGCTGTGGGAGAACCGCATGCTGGGCCACGTCACCGAGGCGCCCGCCGCGAAGGGCTTCTGGCTCACGCCGAAGGCCGCGCAGCAGGACACCCGGCGCATCGTCGAGGAGTACGACGTGCGCACCCCCGGCATCGACGTGACGGCCGGATCGCTGTCCGGCGGCAACCAGCAGAAGCTGATCGTCGGCCGCGAGATGAGCCACAAGCCGCGCTTCCTGATCGCCGCGCACCCCACCCGGGGCGTGGACGTCGGCGCGCAGGCCCAGATCTGGGACCAGATCCGCGAGGCCCGCCGCGAAGGGCTCGCGGTCCTGCTGATCTCCGCCGACCTCGACGAGCTGATCGGCCTGTCCGACACGCTCCGCGTCATCTACCGCGGCCGGCTCGTCGCCGACGCCGACCCGGCGAGCATCACCCCCGAGGAGCTGGGCTCCGCCATGACGGGGGCCGCCACCGGCCACCTGGAGGACACCGAGGCCCACGGCCCCGCGTCCGGGCGGCCCCGCAGCCAGAACACCGTACCGGAGCAGCCGGAGGGCACCTCCCGATGACGAACCCTTCCGCGAACCAGGCGCCGGGAGCGCGGCCGAACACGGCCGCGGGGCCCGGCAAGGCCGCGGCGCCCGCCAAGAAGTGGGACAAGGAGCGGGTCCTGCTCGCGGTGGCCGGACCGGTCATCGCGCTGGTCGTCGCGCTCGTCCTCACCGGCGTCGTGCTGATCGCCTCCGGCAAGAACCCCGTCGAGCCCTTCCAGCTCATGTCCGAGCAGATCGGCTACTCCGACCAGCAGGTCCTCATCATCAACCAGGCCGGGGTGTACTACCTCGCGGCCCTCGCGGTCGCCGTCGGCTTCCGGATGAACCTGTTCAACATCGGCGTCGACGGCCAGTACCGGCTCGCCGCCGCCGTCACCGCCATCGTGGGCTTTCACCTCGCGCTGCCCTCGGTCCTCCAGATCCCCGTACTGATCGTCGTCGCGATGCTCACCGGCGCGATCTGGGCCGGGATCGCCGGGCTCCTCAAGGTGACCCGCGGGGTGAGCGAGGTCGTCGCGACGATCATGCTCAACTCGATCGCCACGAGCCTCATCGTGTGGCTGTGCCTCACCGACAACTTCGGCGTCCCGGTCGGCAACAACCAGACCACCGGCGTCATGGACAAGGCCGGCTGGTTCCCCGGCATCGGGATGGGCGCGGCCGGCGAGATCTACGGCTTCGTGTTCGTCGCCGTCGCCGCCGGAGTCGTCTACTGGCTGGTCCTCAACCGCACCCGCTTCGGCTTCGACCTGCGCGCCTCGGGCGCCTCCGAGTCGGCCGCCGCCGCGAGCGGGGTCAGCGCCAAGCGCATGGCGCTCACCGCGATGCTCATCTCGGGCGCCGTCGCGGGCCTCGCGGGGCTGCCCATCCTGCTCGGCGACACCCACACCTACAGCCAGAGCTTCCCGAGCGGACTCGGCTTCACCGGCATCACGATCGCCCTGCTCGGCCGCAACAACCCGGCCGGCATCGCGGTCTCCGCCCTGCTGATCGCCTTCCTCGACAAAGCCTCGTCCGTCCTGGACTACAACGGCTACGAGAAGGAGATCGCGACCATCATGCAGGGCCTCATCGTGATCGCCGTGGTGGTCGCGTACGAGCAGGTCCGGCTGTGGGGCCTGCGCCGCCAGCAGCGGCGCGTGGGCCTCGAACTGGCAGCGGCGGCCGCCGCCGTCCCGTCGTCCGACGAGCCCCAGAAGGAGGCGGCTGCCCGATGAGTACCCAGAGCACACCGACGACGTCCACCGACGTCAACAAGCCCGCGGCGCAGGCCAAGCCGCCCGCCCGCAAGCTGAGCCTGCCCGTCGTCCTGCTGCTCGTCGCGGGCCTGCTGGTCCTCACCTCCGTGGTGCGGCTGATCACCGGCGCCGACGGCATCACCTCCACCGGCCAGATGTCCGCCGCGCTGCGCCTGGCCGTGCCCATCGGCCTCGCCGGGCTCGGCGGGCTGTGGGCGGAACGCGCGGGCGTCGTCAACATCGGCCTCGAGGGCATGATGATCCTCGGCACGTGGTTCGGCGCCTGGGCCGGCTACCAGTGGGGCCCGTGGACCGGCATCGTCTTCGGCATCCTGGGCGGCGCGATCGGCGGACTGCTGCACGCGGTCATCACGATCACCTTCAACGTCAACCACATCGTCTCCGGTGTGGCCATCAACATCCTCGCCCTCGGCGCGACCCGCTACCTGTCGATCTTCACCTTCGCGGACGCGGACGGCGGTACGGCCAAGCAGTCCCCGCCCATCGACTCGCTCGGGACGTGGACCGTGCCCGGGGTCGCGGACGGGCTGCACGACCTCGGCGACAAGGGCTGGTTCCTCGTCTCCGACCTCGCCGGCCTGCTCGGCGGTGTCCTCACCGACCTCTCCCCGCTCACCCTCATCGCGATCCTGCTGGTCCCCGCGAGCTGGTGGGTGCTGTGGCGCACGAGCTTCGGGCTGCGGCTGCGCTCCTGCGGGGAGAACCCGGTGGCCGCCGAATCGCTCGGCGTCAACGTCTACAAGTACAAGTACCTCGCGGTGATCATCTCGGGCGGCTTCGCCGGTCTCGGCGGCGCCTTCCTGTCCCTGGTCTCCTCCAACATCTACCTGGAGGGCCAGACCGCCGGTCGCGGCTACATCGGCCTCGCCGCGATGATCTTCGGCAACTGGATGCCGGGCGGCCTCGCGCTCGGCGCGGGCCTGTTCGGCTACACCGACAGCCTGCGGCTGCGCGGGGGCGGCGAGAACGTGCACGCCGTCCTGCTGCTCCTCGTCTTCCTGCTCGCCTTCGCCGTCGCCTACCTGATCTGGCGCAAGCGGTTCCTGCCGGGCGCGGTCACGGCCCTCGCCGCCGCGCTGCTGCTCGTGTGGTACCTGTTGAGCGACGAGGTGCCTTCCCAGTTCGTCAGCATGACGCCGTACGTCGTGACGCTCCTGGTCCTCGCGCTGTCCGCGCAGCGACTGCGGATGCCGAAGGCCGACGGACTGCCGTACCGGAAGGGCCAGGGCGGATGACACAGGGCGCGGGGCGGCCGGCGGGGGCCGTCGAGTTCGGCCCCGCCGACTGGGACCGGCTGCGGGAGGCGGCGCGCTCCGCGATGCGCAGCGCCTACGCCCCGTACTCCCGCTACCCGGTGGGCGCCGCCGCCCGCGTGGACGACGGCCGTACCGTCAGCGGCTGCAACGTCGAGAACGCGAGCTACGGGCTGAGCCTGTGTGCCGAGTGCGGACTGGTCTCGCAGCTCCAGCTCAGCGGCGGCGGCCGGCTCACCCACTTCACGTGCGTGGACGGCACCGGCGCCGTCCTCATGCCGTGCGGGCGCTGCCGCCAGCTCCTGCACGAGCACGGCGGCCCCGGACTGCTGCTGGAGACCTCCGCCGGAATCCGCACGCTGGCCCAGCAACTCCCGGACGCCTTCGGCCCGGACAAGCTCTGAACACACCACCTCGTGGGCCCGGCGCCAGGCGTGCCGGGCCCACGGCTTCTCGTTTTCCCCTCTCTTGGAGACCTGCCATGGACGTCATCTCCGTCATCCGCGCCAAACGCGACCGGGACGAACTCAGCGACGCGCAGATCGACTGGGTCGTCGACGCCTACACGAAGGGCGCGGTCGCCGACGAGCAGATGTCGGCGCTGGCCATGGCGATCCTCCTCAACGGCATGAACCGCCGCGAGATCGCCCGCTGGACCGCCGCGATGATCGCCTCGGGCGAGCGCATGGACTTCTCCGCGCTCTCCCGCCCCACCGCCGACAAGCACTCCACGGGCGGCGTCGGCGACAAGATCACCCTGCCGCTCGCGCCGCTGGTCGCCGCGTGCGGGGCGGCCGTCCCGCAGCTCAGCGGACGGGGCCTGGGCCACACCGGCGGCACCCTCGACAAGCTGGAG
This sequence comes from Streptomyces sp. NPDC007088, assembly GCF_042869355.1. Classification (NCBI taxonomy): domain Bacteria; kingdom Bacillati; phylum Actinomycetota; class Actinomycetes; order Kitasatosporales; family Streptomycetaceae; genus Streptomyces; species Streptomyces sp. NPDC007088. The sequence goes on along the minus strand of NZ_JBIAFO010000013.1, from coordinate 89,877 downwards.
TCGATCCCCGGCTGGCGCGCCGCCCTCAGCAACGAGGAGCTGATGCACGTCCTCGACACGACGGGCGCGGTGATCTGCGCGGCCGGTGACGGGCTGGCCCCGGCCGACAAGAAGCTGTACGCGCTGCGCGACGTCACCGGCACCGTCGAGGCGATCCCGCTCATCGCCTCCTCGATCATGTCGAAGAAGATCGCGGAGGGCACCGGTTCGCTCGTCCTCGACGTCAAGTGCGGCTCCGGCGCCTTCATGAAGAACGCGGCCGACGCGCGCGAACTCGCCGAGACGATGGTGGGCCTGGGCACCGACCACGGCGTGCGCACCGTCGCCCTCATCACCGACATGTCCACCCCGCTCGGCCTCACCGCCGGGAACGCCCTCGAAGTACGCGAATCCGTCGAGGTCCTGGCCGGGGGCGGCCCCGCCGACGTGGTCGAGCTGACCCTCGCCCTGGCCCGCGAGATGCTCGACGGCGCCGGGCTCACCGACGCCGACCCCGCGAAGGCCCTCGCCGACGGCTCCGCGATGGACGTGTGGCGCCGCATGATCGCCGCGCAGGGCGGCGACCCGGACGCGCCGCTGCCCACGGCCCGCGAGAGCCACGTCGTCACCGCCGGACGCGACGGAGTGCTCGGCCGCCTCGACGCGTACGACGTGGGCGTCGCCGCCTGGCGCCTGGGCGCGGGCCGCGCCCGCAAGGAGGACCCGGTGCAGGCGGGCGCCGGAGTGGAGATCCACGCCAAGCCGGGCGACCCGGTCCGCGCGGGGCAGCCCCTCCTCACCCTCCACACCGACACCCCGGACCGTTTCGCGTACGCCATGGAGTCCCTGGAGTCCGCCTACGACATCACCGACGAGGCGCCGGGCGCGGGGGCGATCGTCATGGACCGGATCAGCTGAGGTACGGCTGAGGTACGAGGAGCGCGGGGGCTGGGGGCGTTCACCGGCCGGGATCTTCCCGCCCCGCGGAAGTCCGCCCGCGCACCTGAGGACGGACGGCGGGCCCGTGGCGGTGCCCGCGCCCCGCACGTCCGTGGGCGGCGTGCCTGGACGGCGAGCCGGTGCGGGCCCGCCGCCCAGGCAGTACAGACGGGACCCGGCCGCCCCGGGCGCGGACCCGGGCGCGGGCGCGGACCCGGACCCGGGCGCCGACAGCGTGCGCGGAGCGGGCGGAAGGGCAGTACGGCAGGGGCGCTTCCGGTCAGGCGCTTCCGGTCGGGCGCGTGCGGTGTCAGGCGCGTGTGGTGGGCCGTCTGCGTAGCCGCACGAGCCCGTGGTTCCCGCACCCCGCACTCGACATCGCCCAGCCGAGGACTTCGGTCAGCCAGGCCAGTGCCTCGATCGACCACTCGCGGACCGTGCAGTCGACCTGGCCGAGGAACTCCAGCGATACGTAGGGAGCCCCCCGGAAGCGGACCGGCCCCGGGGCAGGCCGGTCACTTGCCGCCAGTACGGCCGCGTCACCGAGCCATGTCCGAGCCGTCGCGGCCACGTCGGCCACGTCCGCACGCTCGACACCCTCACCGGCCGAGGCGTACAGCTCGATGCCGGTCACTTCCGACCGGTCCGGGTCGGAGAACTCGAACCAGTCGCGGTCGTAGGCGAACTCCACCGGGTCACGGGGGAACCGGCCCAGCGGAACGAGGAAGTCACCCTCGTCGATCCGCGGTGTGCCGACCTTCCTGAGAACCCGGTCGAGCACGGCCCCGATCGGCTGGAGCGGAAGTCTGCCCGGTGCCGGGTCGCCGGTGTCGACCTGCAGCCAGATCAGTTCGGGCGCGTCGGAGCTTCCGGTCCACGAGTCGCCCGCGTCGTGATGGCTCCACCTGACCCGGGGTGACTCCTCCGACCCGTGGAACTCCGTCAGGCCCTGCATGACGCCCTGTCTGACGATCAGGCTGAACGCGTCGTCGTCCCGGCCGTCCGCGTACAGCCGGCCGGCCCACTCGTGGAGCTCGATCGAGCCCGTGAGGCTGACGATCAGTGTCGAATCCATACCGGTCAAGGGAAGCACACCTACGGGACAGCCCTTAGGCCCGGGGCAGGCAGGGATACGACTGCGGCGCCGTCACGGCCTGCTCGTTGCTGTCGGCGTGCCCGATGAGGTCGACGTCGATCCGCGTACGGTACGTCCACTTGGCACCCGGAGCGACTGGGCCCTGGGCGCACACCATGCGTGCCGTCGCCCGTCCCTTGCTGCCACCGCCGGGGTACGCGTTCTTCTTCACGCCCGAGCCGACCACGCGCCAGCCCTTCCCGGACTTCACCTCAAGCCAGATGGAGATGTTGGCCTTGGTGGCTTTGGTCGTCCCCTTGATCCACCAGCCGTGACCGGACATCGCCGCGGGAGACCCCGGCTTCGAGGTCGAGTAGTGCACCTTGTCGCCGGTCGTCGCGAAGAGACCGATGGGCGCGGCCGCGGCGGAAGGGGAACCCTCGACGCCGGGCGCGGCCTCGACCGCGGGGCTCGGCTTCGGCGCGGGAAGCTGCTCCGCGCGCGCCGTGGCGAAGGACGATCCGACGAGCGAGGCCGCCGCGAGTGAACTGACGAGAGCCAACCGAATGACGCGCACGTCTTTCCCCCCCCCAGAAAGGAAACGTGTCCGCTGGTCGTGCGGACACGGCGCCGACGCTAACACTCCTGCGGGGCAGGCTTCGGCCAATTCCCCGCGTGGCGGGGGTCGTTCACCGGCCCCCGCCTCCGCGCGGTCATCGTCGGCCGCCTCACCGGCCCGGCACCCGCGCACGCGCCGAGGAGGCGGCCGGGCGCCCCGCCGCCCCTTCCCCCGCGAGCCCGAATTCCCCCGGTCACAGCGGAACCCGGCGAGCATCGCTCGTCACAGGCCCTGTGCCCGGGTGGCTTCGTACGCCTGCCGCAACCGCTCGGAAGCGGAGGGGCTCGTGGGGTTCTCGCGCGGGACGCCGAGGTGGGTCTCGCGCAGTTCGTCCATGAGCTCGTTCGTGAGGTGCGGGGCGCCCTCCGCGAGGAGGCGGGCGCGCACCGCCAGCTCCGGGGTCGTGGGCCGGTGCCGCAGGCCCCAGGCGCCGAGGGCGACCATGACGGGGAGGGTCTGGATGCCGGCCTCGGTGAGGGTGTAGGTGGCTTTCTGGCCGCGTACGGCGTCGTCGCGGGTGAGGAGACCCGTCTCGACGAGCTTGCGCAGGCGGCTCGCGAGGACGTTGGACGCGATGTGCTCGTCGTTCCGGGTCAGCAGCTCGCGGAAGTGGCGACGTCCGCCGAAGATCACGTCGCGCAGCACGATCAGGGTCCACGGGTCTCCCAGGACCTCCACCGCGGCGTTGATCGCGCAACCCGAACGCGGCTCCTCACGCATCGCGCACCTCCTGACTGATTGCGACTCGCAACCCCTCCATCGTAAGGTTCGGTGACCAGTTGCTGATCGCAACCACTCACTGGAGGTGTTTGGCATGGCCAAGGTTCGCGTGCACAACTTTCACGTGTCCCTGGACGGCTACAGCGCAGGCGAGACGATCACGCTCGACAGACCGATGGGCGGTGCCGAGGGCATGTTCGCGGGCTTCGACGGGCGGTTCATCGACGGGGTGGGCGGCGTGGACGCCCCGATCACCCTCGATCGCGCTCTCACGAGCACCTGGGGTCAGGGCATCGGCGCCGAGATCATGGGCCGGGGCAAGTTCGGCCCGCAGACCGGCGAGTGGACCGACGACGAGTGGCGGGGCTGGTGGGGCGACGCGCCTCCCTTCGGCACGCCGGTGGTGGTGCTCAGCCACCACCGCCGTGAGCCCCTCCACTTCGACAACGGGACGAGCTTCCACTTCCTCGACGCCACACCCAAGGACGCGCTGGCGTTCGCCGAGGACCTCGCGGGCGGCCAGGACATCCGTATCGGCGGTGGCCCCTCCACCGTCCGGCAGTTCCTGGCGGCCGGTCTCATCGACTTCATGCACCTGATCACGGTGCCCGTCACCCTCGGCGGCGGAGTCTCGATGTGGGAGGGACTGGCCGGAGTCCAGGAGCGCTTCACCGTCGAGTCGACGACCTCGGCGAGCGGCCTCACCCACCACTTCTGGAACCGGGTCACCACCGGGTCGGCCTGAAGGGAGGGGGCGGGGCGACCGGCCGCCGGGAGGTGACGTTCGCGCGCGCCTGACCGGCCCGGTCCGGGCCCGGGAGGGCGCTTACGGGGACGGGGGAGGGGACGGGGGCGGGGGGGGACCTGGCCAGGTCCCGCCCCCCGGCGCCATGGTGCCGGGGCCCGGTCCCGTTTCCCCCGCCGGTGACGGGCCCCCGGGGCGGTCAACCGCCTCAGGAGGCACCAGATCGCGCACCAACCTCCGTCAAAGAGGCGGCGTTTGGGAGTTCGCTACGGTTGGATGACCCCATGAGCAGCGAAACCCGCCCCCTGGAACTGCGGCCCGCACGTCCCGGCGACGTCGAGGCGGTCGCCGACATCTGGTACCACGGATGGGGTGACGGCCACCGGGGCAAGGTCCCCGACGCGCTGGTCGAGGCCCGCCCCCGGGACTCCTTCGGCGTGCGCGCCGCACAACGCGTCACGGACACGGTCGTCGCCGTGGTGGACGGCCGGGTGGCGGGCTTCGTCATGGTGGCCGGTGACGAGGTCGAGCAGGTCTACGTCGGCGCCGCCCACCGTGGCACGGCCGTCGCCCCCGCCCTGCTGTCCGCCGCCGAGGATCTGGTCGCGACGGCGGGCCACCGGCGGGCCTGGCTCGCCGTCGTGCCCGGCAACGCCCGTGCCCGCCGCTTCTACGCACGGCAGGGCTGGCAGGACGAGGGCCTCTTCGACCACCACGCCCCCGGCCTGGACGGACCCGTACGGGTGCCCGCCCACCGGTACGTGAAGGACCTCTCCGGCGAGTGAGACCAGGACCGACGCGCGGGCCCGCGCCACAGGGCGCTGACCGGCACCGTACGCACCGGCCTCGTCCAAGGCCGCGAACACCAGCGGTAGGGGTGTACGGGCACGTGCCGCCCGCCGGTCCACGACCAACGACACACGTTCCTCGGCCTGCCCGGGTGTGATCGCTCCGCGCTTCACCGCGCTCGCGGCCAACGCCGCCGCGTATGCCGGGGCCGGAAGCAGACCATGGACGATGCCGACCTCGAACAGCCTGATCTCGGCGGCCCGCCCCTCGTACGCCACGTACTCCTGGAACCCCTCCAACAGGTTCCCGTGCCGGATCTCCCGCCGTGCGCGTGCGCGCGGTGCCGGGAGGGCGAGGCGGCCGGCGACGAGTCCGTGGCGCTGCGGAAGCCGCGCGAACGGGTCAACGAGGAGAACGCGTGGCGGTGTTCGATCCGGCGGCAGGGGTGACGGCGGCCGAGGGCGCCTCCGTGAACCGCCGCCGGTACGCCACCGGGCTCAACCCGGTCTCCTTCTTCAGCCGCGCTCGCAGATTCGCCGCCGTGCCGAGCCCGGAGCGGCGGGCGACGACTTCCATCCGTTCCTCCCCCGACTCGATCAGCCGGCAGGCTTGGGTGACCCGTTGAGCGTTCAGCCAGGCGAGTGGTGTCGTGCCGAGCTGGGACCGGAAGCGTCGGTGCAGCGTCGCGGGGCTGGTCGCGGCCCGTTCCGCGAGCGCCGCCACCGTCAACGGCTGGGCCAGCCGCTCTCCCGCCCACTCCAGCAGCGGCCCCAGGGAGGTGTCCGGGACGTCGGGCAGCGGCCGTTCCACGAACTGCCGCTGGCCGCCGTCCCGGTGGGCCGAGAACACCAGCCGTCTGCTCACCGAGTTCGCGATCTCCGCGCCGTGGTCGCGCCGCACGACGTACAGCCCGAGATCGAGTGCGGCGGCGCTGCCCGCCGCCGTCAGGATGTCGCCGTCGTCCAGGAAGAGGACGTCCGGCTCCAGCCGTACGGCGGGGAACCGCTCACGGAACGCGCGCTCCCACTGCCAGTGCGCGGTGGCCCGGCGGCCGTCCAGCACGCCCGCCTCCGCGAGCGTGAACGCCCCCGAGCAGAAGCCGAGGAGCCGGGCGCCGCGCGCGTGCGCCGCGCGGATCGCGTCGAGCACGGCCGGGCTCCTGGGCACCTCCACGTCGGGCCGGTTCGGCACGATCACGGTGTCGGCGTCCTCCAGAGCCGTCAGCGGCCCGACCCCGGTGAGCGTGAAGAAGCCCTGCCGCATCCGGGTCAGTGGCTGCTCGGCGCACAGCGAGAACCCGTACAGCGCGCGGCCCAGCTCGGGACGGTCCAGGCCGAAGATCTCGATCGCGCAGCTCAGCTCGAAGGGGTTCGAGCCCTCGTCCACGAGGACGACGACGCGGTGCGGGGCGGTGGCCGTCGGCTTACCGGTGCCGGGGGCCTGCGAGGATTCTTGCGCCATATGCCATTCCTAGCACTCCCGGCGGGGGCGCGGCGCGCGCAGGATGGGCCTCATGAAGCCCGACTCGCAGCCCCGCTCGCTGTCCGCCGTCCTCGACTCCTTCGACGCGCGCTGGAGCCCCCGCATCGTGACCCGCGTCAACGACTACGACGTCCGCGTCGCGAAAGCGGAGGGCGAGCACGTGTGGCACGTCCACGAGGACACCGACGAGTTCTTCCTGGTGACCGAGGGGGAACTGCGGATCGCCCTGCGCGAGGACGGCGCCGAACGCGAGGTCGTCCTGCCCGCCGGTTCGGTCTTCACCGTCCCGCGCGGCACCTGGCACCGCCCTTCCGCCCCCACCGGGGCGTCCCTGCTCCTGCTCGAACCCACCGGGACCTCCAGCGTCGGGGACGCCCACGACCCGGTGCCGGAACACGTGGACGCCACGACGGGGCACCACCTGGAGGCTTAGGCGTCAGTCTTACGTACGGGGCACTAGGCAGGAGGTCGCTGTGACCCGCGCCGGCCACGAGCCCGTGGCGACAGTCGCGCCCGACGACCAGCAGGCGCTGAAGGAGACGGCGTACCTGCTCAGGAGCCCCGGGAACGCCCGTAAGGAGACCTGGCTCGTCAGGGTGACGATCGTGCAAGACGGGGTGCGGATCGCCTCTTGCCGCTGTCACTACGGCTCCTGACGAAGCGGCCGGGGCCGTACGGCTGCCGTCTCGACATGCCGGCAGCCTGGCCCCCGCCCTCGTGTCCGTGCGTCCCGTCTCCGGAACCCCTGCCTAGCCCCGCGCGTGCCGTACCAGCGCGTCCGGGAGCGTCCTGGTGATCTCGTCGCCGAGTTTCTCGAACTCCCTGCGCAGGAACGGGGAGGCGAGCGAGGCGACGCCCTTGAAGTTGATCGTCGCGTGGTACGAGACGCGGGTCGTGCCGCCGTCCTCGGCCGGGCTGAAGGACAGGTCGTCGGTGGTGGAGGCGGTCTTGTTGCGGCCCTCGAACACCAGCCGGTCCGGGTCGAACCGGTCCAGCCGGTAGGTGAGTTCGGTCTTGCGGCCACGGAACTCGGAGACGTTGTGCCAGTGGGCCCCGGTCTCCACCGGCCGCCCCTCCTCCCCGTCCGCCCGGGTGCACTCGACCGTGCCCGGGTCCCAGTCCACGGCGTGCGCGAAGTCGGAGAGGTAGGCCACCACCTCGTCCAGGGGGACGGGGACGGTCATGACGCGCTCGACGTGGATCATCGGGTTCCTCGCTCCGTTGCGGGCCGTTGCGGGCGGCGGGAGCCCGGGGCCCGGCGGGCCCACGACGGCTCCAGGTCTCTCCCCTTCCCCCGGGCGCGCCTCCGGACGCCTCGGCCGGCCCGCGTTCCTCCGTCCGGGGGTTCGGCCGCCCCCTCCGGCCCCCCGGGCACCTCAGGGGCCCCTGACCGCCCCGGGCACGTCAGAGAGGCCCGCCAGCCTGCGGATGTCCCTGGTGCCCCAAGCGGCACAGGTCACCCCAGCAGCGCCGCGATCACCACCAGGACCGGGACCGCCGCGATCGTCGACAACAGGATCGACTCGCGGGCCAGCCGTTCCGCGACCCCGTACCGGGAGGCGTACGTGTAGAGGTTCTGCGCCGCCGGCAGCGCCGAGGTCACCACGACGTCCAGCAGGTCGTGCCCGCCCAGACCGAAGGGGCCCGCCGCGAGCGCCCACGCGATCAGCGGCTGTCCGACCGCCTTCAGGGCCGCAGAGAGCAGCACCGGGCCCCGGTCCGTGCCCCGGCCGGGCAGCGTCGCGCCGCACAGCGAGATGCCGAAGGCGAGCAGCACGGCCGGTACCGACATGTTGCCGATCAGCGTCAGCGGGTCCATGACCGGGCCCGGCACCCGCAGCCCGGACGCCGAGACCAGCACCCCCGACAGCGAGCCCACCGCCACCGGGTTGCGCAACGGCGTCAGCAGTTGCCGTACGAGACCGCCGCGTTGCCGGTCCGGGCGGCTCAGGTCCAGGACCGTCAGCGCCACCGGAGTCGCCACGATCTGCTGGAACAGCAGCACCGGGGCCACCAGCGAGGCGTCCCCCAGCACATACACGGCGATCGGGATGCCGAGGTTGCCCGCGTTGACGTACCCCGAGCACAGCGCGCCGATCGTGCCCGCGCCCACGCCCCAGCGCCGAACCGCCGCGACCGCCACGAAGACCCCCGAGACCGCCGCCGTCGCGCACGCCGTGACCAGCAGCTTGCCCGAGAGGATCACCGACAGGTCGGCCCGCGCGAGCGTCGTGAACAGCAGCGCGGGGGTGGCCACGTGGAAGGCCAGCCGGGTCAGCACCTCCCGCCCGTTGTCCCCGATCCGGCCACTGCGGCCCAGCGCGTAGCCCACCGCGATGACGACGGCGATCACCCAGAAACCCGTCAGCACCCCGCGCACGCGGCCGCCCCCGGAGCGAGCAGGGACGGGGCCGGTATCGGGGGGCGGGGACCCGCTGCGGGCCCGGTTCCATGAGGCATGCAGACAATTGTCCGGCGGCGCGTGACCGGGTCAAGGCGCAGGTCAGCGGGTGGCCACCGGGCCCGGAACCTCGGCGGCCGAGGGATGGCCGGGCCCTGCGGCGAGACGGAACCGCCGGGCGCGGGCCCCTCAGCCCTCCAGCCGCGCCGGCAGGCCGAACAGCGGGAACCAGCGGGCGGTGTCCATGAAGCAGTGCACCCCCAGAACCCGGCCGTCCCGCACCTCCATCACCTGGAGCGCCCACGGGCTGAACCCCCCGTCAGGCTCCGCGTGGTAGTGCGCGAAGGCGGGCGCGCCGTTCGCCACCACCGGTCTCAGCCTTGAGTTCCGGCACACCGCGCCGGGGCCCAGCATCCAGTCCGTGAAGTTCCCCGGACCCTGAATCCACAGGTCGTACGGGGGCATCGACATCACGACGTCCTCGTGCAGCACCGCCGTGAGCGCCTCCATGTCGTACCCCTCGAAGGCCGCGACGTAGCGGGCCAGCAGCTTCTGCTGCTCCCCGTCGAGCGGGGCGGCCGGATCGCTCTCACGCGCCGGGCTCTCGGCGAGCGTGGCCCGAGCCCGCTGGAGCGCGCTGTTGACGGAGGCGACCGACGTCTCCAGCAGCTCGGCGACCTCGCCCGCCCGCCACGCCAGGACCTCGCGCAGGATCAGCACCGCGCGCTGCCTCGCCGGCAGGCGCTGGAGCGCCGCGACGAACGCGAGCCGCACCGACTCGCGGCCCACCGCCGCCTCCGCCGGGTCCGCCGCGCCCTGCGGCAGCACCCGCGCGTCCGGGACCGGCTCCAGCCAGCTCGGCTCCGCACGCGTCTTCAGCACCGCCGTGGCGACGGTCTGCGGTTGCGAGAGATCCATCGGCAGCGCCCTGCGGCTGCCCGCGTTCAGCGCGTCCAGGCACACGTTGGTCGCGATGCGGTACAGCCAGGAACGGAGACTGGACCGGCCCTCGAACCTGTCGAGACCGCGCCAGGCCCGCACCATCGTGTCCTGCACCGCGTCCTCGGCCTCGAAGACCGAACCCAGCATCCGGTAGCAGTACCCGGTCAGTTCGACCCGGTACTCCTCCAACTCCGGACCCGGACCCGGACCCAGCCCCGGATGCGGACCCGGACCCGGCTCCAGCTCCGGACCCCGCTCCAGCTCCGGACCCGGCTTCCTCGTGGTCCGTGCGATCTCGCCCATCCCTCACCACCCCATGGCCGCGCGGCGCGTCGCGACGTCGCGACGGCACTGATGAGGACGTTACTGGGAGCGACTGACAACGGGGTTCCGGACCGTGGAACTTTCAGGAGACCGGAGAACATCCAGGAGCAGGGGGAGACCGCCGACCGCTCGCGCGCCGCCACCGTCCCGTACGAGGTCGCGAAGCGGGGCGACAGCTTCTGCCGTGCCGAGGGGATCTGGTCCGGCACGCTCCGATACCGCCGAACCGCCGAACCGCCGAACCGCCGACACCGCTGACACCGCCGATACCGTCGGCGCTGTCGTCGCTCGGGGGCGGCGGGCCCGCTGCCCGGCCCGCTCGCTCATGCCTCCAGCGCATCCAAACGCGATAATCGATCCCATGGAGCATGAGCGCGGTTCGGAGGGGTCCGGGCAGCGGACCCGTGGCGCGGGGAACCCCTCGCGGAGCGCGGGCGCGGGCGCGGGCCCGGCCCCTGGTGCGGCGCCCGGCCCGGTCCCGCCGGCGGGGACCGCCCCCGCCACCCCGCCCGCCCCCGTGGCCCGCCCCGTCGCCGCCCTCGACCCCGGGTCCTGGCCCGCCGTGCTCGCGCCGCGTCTCGCCGCCTTCGCCGGGGTCGCCCGCACCGAGCACGTCACGCGGGCCGCGCACGCCATGCGGGTACCGCAGTCCACCTTGTCGCGCGCGCTCGCGCGGCTGGAGGACGACCTCGGGGTGCCGCTGTTCGCCCGGCGCGGCCGCACCCTGTCCCTGACCCCGGCCGGCCGCACCTTCCTCGTGAGCGTCGAACGCGCCCTCGGCGAGGTCGAACGCGCCGCCGAGGAGGTCCGCGCCGACGCCGACCCGGCCACCGGGAAGGTCGCCTTCGGCTTCCTGCACACCCTCGGTTCCGAGACCGTGCCCGGCCTGCTCCGCGCCTTCCGCGCCGAGCACCCCCGCGTCCGCTTCACCCTCGTGCAGACCTACGGCGAGGCCATGCTGGAGCGGCTGCGGGCCGGTGAACTCGACCTGTGCCTGACCTCGCCGGTGCCCGAGGCGCCCGACCTCGTCGCCCGCCGCCTCGACGAACAACGGCTGCGCCTCGTCGTCCCCGAAAACCACCGGCTCGCCGCCCGCCGCCGGGTCCGGCTCGCCGAGGCCGCCGAGGAGACCTTCGTGACCCTCGAAGCGGGCTACGGGCTGCGCCGCATCACCGACGCGCTGTGCGCCGAGGCCGGGTTCCGGCCCAGAGTCGCCTTCGAGGGCGAGGAGGCCGAGACCCTGCGCGGACTCGTCGCCGCCGGACTCGGAGTCGCGCTCCTGCCGCCGCCCGCCGTGCCGAGGCCGGGCGTCGCCGAACTCGCCGTCACCAGCCCGCGCGCCGTCCGCGAGATCGGCCTCGCCTGGCTCGAAGGGCACCACGACAGCCCGCCCGTCGCCGCCTTCAAACGCTTCCTGCTCTCCCGCCGGGGCCACCTCCTGCCCGACCCCGCGCACGGCCACGACTCCGACAACGGATGAGCGTACGAACCGACTTGGCGGCCCCGGGCGGGCGGATCAGCGGATCAGCGTGCGCCCGAAGCCCGAGGCCAGCGGCATCCGCAGACCGATCGGCGGCGGCGCCGCGAGGGCGTCCTCGACCGGCCGGGAGAAGGGCCGGCCGCGCAGCGAGCCGAGGGCGAAGTCCGTGGAGAGCGCGAGCACTTCGGAGCGGTAGCGGTGCAGCCGGTGCCCGTCCGTGTGCACCTCGAACCGGCACACGTCCCGGTTCGCCTTCTTCGCGCGCTCCGCGAGCCGGAACGACAACTCGGGGTCGGTGTTCCGGTCCTCCGTACCGTGCACGATCAGGACCCGGCGGCCCGCGAGCTGTTTCACCGGTTCGGGGGGCTCGGCCGGACCGTCCGGCGGCAGCCAGGGGGCCAGCGCGAGCACCGTGTTGACGGCCTCGTGCCCGCCCGCCCGCAGCGCCGCCCGCGCGCCCATCCCGGTGCCCGCCAGGCACACCGGTACGTCGCCGTGCAGCCGCACGCTCTCGTCCGCCGCCCACGAGGCGTCCCGCGCGAGATCGGCCTCCGCCCCGTTCCACCCCCGTCTGCGGTAGCGCACGACGTACGTGGCCAGGCCCTCCGTACGGCTGTGCCGTGCCATCGCGCGGGCCAGCGCCCGCGCCGTACCCGTCGCCCGCCCCGCGGGCCGGCGCACCGAGGTCTCCTCGCCGCCGGGCAGCAGGAGGACGACCGCGTTCACCGAGCCGGGCCGGGCCCCGACCATCCGCCCGAGCCGGGCCTCACGTACCGGCGTCGCTTGCTGTGCCATGTCTGCACCCTGACAGAAGGACGCGGATACGCCACCCGTCCGCCGGGTCACCGTTACATATCGGCCCCGGGCACGGAAGGCGCTGTCTACGCGCGTAGGAGCTAGCATCGGGCCATGACGAGCCCCACCCGCGCCTCCCGCGCGCTCCCCACGCCCGAACAGATCCGCCGCGCGCCGAAGGTCCTGCTGCACGACCACCTCGACGGCGGCCTGCGCCCCGCCACCGTGGTCGAACTCGCCGCCGCCTCCGGCTACACCGGGCTGCCCGAGACCGACCCGGAGAAGCTCGGCCTCTGGTTCCGCGAGGCCGCCGACTCCGGATCGCTGGAGCGCTACCTGGAGACCTTCGCGCACACCTGCGCCGTCATGCAGTCCCGCGAGGCCCTGTTCCGGGTGGCCGCCGAGTGCGCCGAGGACCTGGCCGCCGACGGCGTCGTCTACGCCGAGGTGCGGTACGCGCCCGAGCAGCACCTGGAGGGCGGACTGAGCCTCGAAGAGGTCGTCGCCGCCGTCAACGAGGGCTTCCGGGAAGGCGAGCGCCGCGCCGCCGCCGAGGGCCGGCGGATCAGGGTCGGCGCGCTGCTGACCGCCATGCGGCACGCCGCCCGCTCCCTGGAGATCGCCGAACTCGCCAACCGCCACCGGGATCTCGGCGTCGTCGGCTTCGACATCGCGGGCGCCGAGGCCGGATTCCCTCCCACCCGGCACCTGGAGGCGTTCGAGTACCTGAAGCGGGAGAACAACCACTTCACGATCCACGCCGGTGAGGCGTTCGGGCTGCCCTCCATCTGGGAGGCGCTCCAGTGGTGCGGGGCCGACCGGCTCGGCCACGGCGTGCGCATCATCGACGACATCGAGGTCGCCGAGGACGGCACCGTGCGCCTGGGGCGGCTCGCCTCCTACGTCCGCGACAAGCGCGTACCGCTGGAGCTGTGCCCGACCTCCAACCTCCAGACGGGCGCCGCCGACTCCTACGCCGAGCACCCCATCGGGCTGCTGAGCCGGCTCAAGTTCCGCTGCACCGTCAACACCGACAACCGCCTCATGTCCGGCACCTCGATGAGCCGCGAGTTCGCCCATCTCGTGGACGTCTTCGACTACACCCTCGACGACCTCCAGTGGTTCACCGTCAACGGGATGAAGTCCGCCTTCCTCCCGTTCGACCAGCGGCTCGCCATGATCAACGAGGTGATCAAGCCGCGGTACGCCGAGCTGAAGGCGGAGTGGTTGTTCCAGGGCGCCTGAGCGGGGCCGTCCGGCGGCCGGGCCGCGCCCCCTCGCGGGGGGCCGGTCCGGGCCGCCGGGGGTCACCAGGCCGGGTTGCCGCGCGCGGACCTCTCGCGCGGCAGCAGAATCCACAGGGCCAGGTAGAGCAGGAACTGCGGGCCGGGGAGCAGGCAGGACACGACGAAGACGACGCGCATCGTGGACGCCGAGGTACCGAAGCGCCGGGCCAGCGCCGCGCACACCCCGCCGATCATCCGTCCGTTCGTGGGGCGGGCCAGGGCGGTCATGAGGGCTCCTTCGCGAACCGTGGGGACAGGCCCCCTCGCGGGGCCTCCTACACGCTCCACGCTACGAGCGCGAACCAGCACAAGCATCCCCCTAGGGGGCCATACCAACCCTGGGAATCGTCGGGGTCGGCCCCTGAGCGGACTCCTCCGGGCGCGGGAGCGCGGAACGGACCCGCTCCCGGCGGCGCCGCAGCCGCGCCCGCGCCGCCGGGACGACCAGGACGTGCGCGAGCGCCACCCCGGTCGCCGAGAGCAGCACCGAGTCGACGTCCACGACCTGCCCCGGCACCCCGGTCTGGAGCAGCTCCAGGGCCAGGGCGAACAGCGCCCCCGCCGTCGTCGTACGCACCAGGGAGCCCAGCCGCGACACGTGCAGCCGCCCGTCCGCGAGCGGCAGCAGCACCCCCAGCGGGGCCAGCAGCCCCAGGCCCGCCCCGATCCGGCGGGCCGCCTGCGGAGCGCTCAGCGACAGGTCGGCCCTGATACCGGCGAAGGGCGTGAGATTGGCCGCGCTCACCCACGGCACGTCCAGGGACCGCAGCGAGAACCAGCCGACGAACAGGAGATGGACGACGAGGAGAACGGCTCCCGTCGCCCGGTAACGGACGGGGCGACCGCCGCCGTCGTTGCTCTGACGCTGCACGGATCTCAAGACGCGGCCCCCGGGGGCAACGGTTCCGGGCGCGCGCCGCCCGGGGCCGCCCGCGGCTGTGGCGGTGGTCACCCCGCCCCGGCCGGGACCGCCACGCCCCGCCCCGGAGGACCGGACCGCGCGCCCCGCCCCGGAGGACCGGACCGCCACGCCCCGCCCGGAAGCTCAGGACAGCTGGGCCGACGGATTCTTCCTCAGGGCCGGAGTGCAGCGGTACGTGTGCGTCGCCGTGGCCGGACCGCCGAGCGTGATCTCGCCGTCCGTGGTGGCCGCGGCGCTGCGCGCGAAGGTGCACACCACCTGCGCGAGGCCGAAGTCGCCGAGGTCGTCCGGCGGCACGCTCAGCCGCAGCGTGCCCGCCGGATCGCCCGCGCGGGGGCCCGACACCGTCGTACCGTCGCGCACACCGCTCACGAAACCCGCCGCCCGCTCCGCCGTACCGGGGCGGGCGAGCAGTTCGCCGAGCAGGCGCTGCGCGAGCCGCACGCGTCCGCCCGTGGTGTCCAGGTCCGCCACCGCGCGCACCGTACGGTCCACCTCGACCAGCTGCGGTCCGCACACCAGATAGACCCGGACCGGCAGTTCACCACTGGCGGGCGGCACCGGACCGTCGTCGTCCAGGGTGCAGGGCAGCCGGCTGGGGGCCGCCCCGAAGTCGGTGGGCACCTCCGTCGGCCGGATACCGCACGCGCCGAGCACGACGACCCCCGCCAGCGCCGCCACCACACCGCGCACGGTCCGCCGGGACCGGGCGGAGCGGCACACCGGCGCCCGCGGTGTCCGTGCCACCACCCGCCGGGCGCCCGTCCGCGCGCCGCCCGCGCGCAGCGGCCCCGCCCCGCCGCCTCCCTCAACGCCCGCGCGCACCCTTGCTCCCACTCCCGCCCTCGTTGTCCTCGTCGCCCTTCCCGTCCCCCGCACGCGCGCCCCCGCCGCGTGCCGGACGGCCCTTGCGCTCCGTGCCGCCGTTCCCGGACCGCCCGTCGCCGCCGTCGCCGCCGTCCCCGCCGTCCTCCTCCTCGGCCGTGCGCCCGTCGCGCGGCAGGCGCAGGGTGAACACCGCGCCGCCCTCGGGGACGTTGCGCGCGGTGATCCGGCCGCCGTGGATACGGGCGTTCTCCATGGCGATGGACAGACCCAGGCCACTGCCGTCCGAACGCGGCCGCGAGGCGCTCGCCTTGTAGAAGCGGTCGAAGACGTGCGGCAGCACCTCCTCCGGGATGCCGGGGCCGTGGTCCCTGACCCGGATCACCAGCTCCTCGCCCTCCACCCGTACCGAGACCCGCACCGGGGACCCGCCGTGCTTGAGGGCGTTGCCGATGAGGTTGGCGAGGATCACGTCGAGCCGGCGCGGGTCGAGTCGCGCCATGATGCCGCGCTCCGCGTCGAGGTCGACGGCGTCCAGCCAGGCCCGCGCGTCGATGCACGCGGTGATCTGGTCGGCGATGTCCACGTCGTCGAGGACCAGCCGGGCGGTGCCCGCGTCGAAGCGGGTCACCTCCATCAAGTTCTCCACGAGGCTGTTCAGCCGCCGCGTCTCGCTCACCACCAGCCGGACCGCCGGCTCGATCATCGGGTCGAGGCTGTCCGCCTCCTCCTCCAGCACCTCGCTGACCGCCGTGATCGCGGTGAGCGGGGTGCGCAGCTCGTGCGACATGTCGGCGACGAAGCGGCGGCTCGACTCCTCGCGCGCGCTCATGTCCGCGACCCGCTTCTCCAGCGAGGCCGCCGCACGGTTGAACGTCCGCGACAGTTCGGCGAGTTCGTCGGTGCCCGAGACCTGGAGCCGGGTGCTCAGCTTGCCCTCGCCCAGTCGCCGCGCCGCGACCCCGAGCCGGTGCACCGGCTTCAGCACGGTGGTCGCCGCCGCCTGCGCGAGCAGCGCGGAACCGATCAGCGCGAGCCCCGTCGCGATCCCCAGCGACCAGGCCAGCGAACGCAGGTCGTCGGCCTCCGGCTGGAGCGACTTGCGCAGGTAGCCGGTGGGACCGCCGCCCACCACCTTGACCCCGCCCACCAGATAGGGGGTGCCCTGCTCCTCGACCCGCTGCCAGAACATGTGGAACTCGGCCTTGTTCGCCGAGGTCACCTTCTGCTTCCGGTTGACCGCCTCCAGCAGCGAGGGCGGCACGTCCCGCAGGGTGAACGCGTCCGGGTCGGAGTAGCCCATGACCGTCCGGTCGCCGGGCCCCCGCGCCGTGAGGACGACGTCGTAGTGCTGACTGGAACGGGACATCTCGTAGGCGGAGCGCCGCAGTTCCTCCTCGGTCGGGCGCAGCGGCAGCGTGCGGTCGCGGCTGCCCATCTGCTCCCTGAAGTCGCCGAGCGCGTTGTCCTGGGCGCGGGTGAGGACGGCCTCCCGGTTGAGCCAGTACGCGATACCGGAGGCGGAGACCGCGGCGGTCAGCGCGACCAGCCCGAACACCAGCACCAGGCGCAGCCGCAGACTCGTGAGACGCACCCCCCGGCTCAGCAGCCGCCGCACCCGGGAGGGCCGCCCGGACCGCCCGTCCCCGCCCCGCGCGGCCGGGCCGCCGCCGTCCGCGGCCGCGCCGTCCGCGGTCCTGTCGTCCGTACCGCCGTGGTGCGCGTCGTCGCCGTGCGCCGCGGCGCCGCGCCGCGCGTCACCCCCGGTCCCCGTGCCCTCGTCCACCGTGCTGTCCTACGCCCCGTCCCGTGCCGCCGTGCCGATACCTCTCACCCCTCGCCGCGCGTCCCCCGCGCGGCGCTCACGCGGGAGCGTCCAGCCGGTAGCCCACACCCCGCACCGTACGGATCAGCGTGGGCGAGGACGGGACGTCCTCGACCTTGGCGCGCAGACGCTGGACGCACGCGTCCACGAGGCGCGAGTCGCCGAGGTAGTCGTGCTCCCACACCAGCCGCAGCAACTGCTGCCGCGACAGCGCCTGCCCGGGGCGCCGGCTCAGCTCCAGCAGCAGCCGCAGTTCCGTCGGGGTGAGCTGGAGGTCCTCGCCGTCCTTGGTCACCGTCATCGCGGCCCGGTCGATCACCAGGCTGCCGAAGACGGCCGCGTCGTTCGACTCCCGCTCCCCGCGCCGCAGTACGGCCCTGATGCGCGCGTCCAGCACCCGGCCCTGCACCGGTTTGACGACGTAGTCGTCGGCCCCGGACTCCAGGCCCACCACGACGTCGATGTCGTCGCTGCGCGCGGTCAGCAGGATGATCGGAAGCTGATCGGTGCGGCGGATGCGCCGGCACACCTCGAAGCCGTCGATCCCGGGCAGCATCACGTCGAGAACGATCAGATCCGGCCGCTCCTCGCGCAGCTTCGTCAGACCGTCCTCTCCGGTGGCAGCGGTGGCCACCCGGTGTCCCTGGCGGGTCAGCGACAGCTCCAGGGCCGTCCGGATGGCGTCGTCGTCCTCGATCAGCAACAGGGAAGGCACGGCGTCATTCTGTCCCAATACCCCGGAGACTTCGACCTCCGGTCCTTGACCTGCGCGAACCCTTCGCACAGCCCGGCGCGGGCGCACGCACCGACAGGCCGGAAGGGGCCGCTGTGACAGCTCTGTGACAGTCGGCGGACACCTCTATGAAGTGGCTCCGGCAGGCTTTTGCCACACGGAACGACGACGGACTCCACGAGGGGGGCGCGAGATGGACACTCTGCACAGCACCACTACTGGCGCGGTGGTCACGCGTCTCCACGACATCGTCGTACGGAGCGAGAAGTCCGGTGCCCCGGCGAGCGGCTCAGCCCTTGGGGGAGGGCGGGGCCGTGCTCGCGGCACCGGGCGTCAGCACACGTCACTCATGACGGTCGTTGACGCGCATACGGTTCCCGAAGGGGGACGCGGGGGGAACACGGCGGTCGCGCACGGGGGGTCCACGGGGGACCCGGGGGAGAGCGCGCTCTCGGCGGAGGCGGAGTTCACCGCCTACGTCCAGGAGCGCAGGGCCTCCCTGTACGCGACCGCCTACCACCTCACCGGGGACCGCTTCGAGGCCGAGGACCTGCTGCAGAGCGCCCTGTTCTCGACCTACCGGGCCTGGGGCAGGATCAGCGACAAGGCCGCCGTCGGCGGCTACCTGCGCCGCACCATGACCAACCTGCACATCAGCGCCTGGCGGCGGCGCAAGCTCAACGAGTACCCGACCGGGGAACTGCCCGAGACGGCCGGCGACACGGACGCGATGCGCGGCACCGAACTGCGCGCCGTCCTGTGGCAGGCGCTCGCGCGGCTGCCCGAACTCCAGCGCACGATGCTGGTCCTGCGCTACTACGAGGGCCGCACCGATCCGGAGATCGCGGACATACTCGACATCAGTGTCGGCACGGTGAAGTCCAGCATCTGGCGGTCGCTGCGCAGGCTGCGCGACGACCAGGCGCTGAGCTTCGGCCGTGACGAGGAGGAGTCCTTCGGCGAGCTGGTGGCCTGAGGAACGGGGGGCGGAACCGCCGCACGGGTTCGGGGGAACCCGGCGGGACCGCTCAGAAGGAAAGAAGGGGATCACCACCCGGGGGGACACGGGGGACACGGGGGAAACGGGTGGTGCGCCCCGGGGGGAAGGCACGGGGGTGAGCACGGCGGCCATGGGGGTGGCCACCAGCAGCGGGACCGGAGGGCCGGGGGGTCCGTCCGGTCCCGCTGCGCTGTGTGCCCGTCAGGGCACGAGGGGGAGTCCTTGAGTCCTTGAGCACCGCGCGCCACGGCGAGCGGCACGCACGGGTGCGTTCAGGCCGGTGACGGGTGCGTTCAGGCCGGTCGCGGGGCCGTCCGGTGGCCGTCTTTCAGCGCGCCGCCTTCGTGCGGGGCGCGGGAGCGGGGGTACGGGCGGGGCGGGCGGCGACCGGGGCGCAGCGGCCCGCGGCGGCCGCGGCGAGCCGGCCGAGGGCCTCCTCGCGGCCGCAGGGGTGCGCGCCCAGCGCGGTCTGCCGCTGCACGATGGCCCGCTCCGAGCGCATCAGCCGCCAGCCGCGCCGCAGCAGGAACGGCACCGACTTACGGCCCTCCCGCAGATCCCGTACGAGCCTGCGGCGGAAGGTCGTGCTGGGGCGGCCGCGCAGGCACAGCGCGTCGGCCAGGACGCCCAGCTCCCGGCAGCGGTCCACGATGTCGGCGGCGAAGATGCCCTCGGCGATGAACAACGGCGTCGTCCGGTCGACGACCATCGTCTCCTCGCCGGTGCGGGAACTGGTCGCGATCGAGTACAGCGGGACCTGGGCGCGGCCCTCGCGGCACAGCTCCTGGATCGCGGTGAGGGCCGCCTCGCGGTCCCAGGAGCGCGGGGAGTCCCAGTCGATGTCCCGGTGCGGGCCCTCCCCGGCCACCAGGGGCAGCGAGGGGTCTCCCGCCTCCTTGTAGAAGTCGTCGAGAGCCAGCACGGGCAGACCCGACACGGCGGCCAGGGACGACTTGCCCGAACCGGAGGGGCCGGCCAGCAGAACGACCCGGGTGGGGATCGGTGGATGGGAACTCACGAGAGAACAGTGTGCGTCATCCCGGGGCCGGCCCGACCCGCCGGGGGACGCTTTGGTACCCGACCGACACCTCAACTACGCTGCGTGCCCGAACGATTACCACTCAACCGGTCAGGTGGCTCTCATGGCACGACACGCATCCCCCCGCCCCTCCCGCGCGCTGCTGCGCACGGGCCTCACCCTGGCCGCCGTCGGCGCGGCGCTCACGGCGGGTGCCTCGGCGGCCTCCGCCGCCCAGGCCGCACCGCTCCCGCTCGGGGACGTGGTGGGCGGCGGCGAGGCGCTGGGCGGGGCCACGCAGGGCCTGCGCAGCGCCGTCAAGCACGGGCTCGGCGGCGCGACCAACCTCCAGCTCGACCCGCTCGCGGGCACCGGCAGCGACCCGCTGGACAACGCGGTCGGCACCCAGGTCGCCGACTTCAAGCCGGTCTCCACGGCCCTCGTCACCAAGCCGATCACCGACGGGGCCTCGCTGTCCGAGCTGCCGCTGCTCGGCCCCGTCACGAGGGCGCTCACCGGCTGAGCCCGGCCCCGGACAGCCGGACGGCCCGGCTCCACCCCGGGTCGGGGGGAGGAGCCGGGCCGTCCGCCGTACCCGGCTCAGTACGAGGAGCCGGAGACGCCCAGGGCGCCCGTCGGGTGCCACACCGTCTTCGTCTCCAGGAGCGCGGTCAGGCGGTGCGTACCGGGGGCGGCCGTCCAGTCCTCGGGGTGCGGCGCGGGGCGCAGCACCCGCTTGAGGTTGTCGGCCGCGGCGATCTCCAGCTCGCGCGCCAGCCCGGGTCCGGCACCCGTCAGGTCGATCGCGTTGACGTCGCCGTGCGCGGCGAGGGACGGCGCGATCTCCGCCGTACGCCCGGTCAGGAGGTTCACCACCCCGCCCGGCACATCGGAGGTCGCGAGGACCTCGCCGAGCGACAGGGCGGGCAGCGGGCGCTCCTCGCTCGCCACGACGACCGCCGTGCAGCCCGTCGCGAGCACCGGCGCGAGGACGGAGACGAGACCGAGGAAGGAGGAGTCCTGCGGGGCCAGCACCGCGACGACACCGGTCGGCTCGGGCGAGGACACGTTGAAGAACGGGCCCGCGACCGGGTTGGCCGCGCCCGCGATCTGCGCGATCTTGTCGGTCCAGCCCGCGTACCAGACCCAGCGGTCCACGGCGGCGTCCACCCGCGCCGCCGCCTGAGCCGCCGGGAGGCCCTCGGCCGCGGCGACCTCGGACACGAACTGCTCGCGCCGGCCCTCCAGCATCTCCGCGACCCGGTACAGGACCTGGCCCCTGTTGTACGCGGTCGCGCCCGACCAGCCGCCGAAGGCCTTGCGGGCCGCGACGACCGCGTCCCTGGCGTCCTTGCGGGAGCCCTGCGGGGCGTTGGCGAGCCACCCGCCGTCCGTGTCGGTCACCTCGTACACCCGGCCGCTCTCACTGCGGGGGAACTTGCCCCCGACGTACAGCTTGTAGGTCTTGAGGACACCGAGCCGCAGCGGGCCCGGCTCACTCCGGTCGGGGGACTTCCGGGGCCCGTCCTGCGACTTCGGGGACTTCGCGGACTTGGCGGTCTTGTCAGACATCGAGGTACGCCTCCAGGCCGTGCCGGCCGCCCTCGCGGCCGTGACCCGACTCCTTGTATCCGCCGAACGGGGAGGTGGGGTCGAACTTGTTGAACGTGTTGGCCCACACGACCCCGGCCCGCAGCTGCTGGGCCACCGCGAGCATCCGGGAGCCCTTCTCGGTCCAGATGCCCGCCGACAGGCCGTACGGCGTGTTGTTGGCCTTGGCGACCGCCTCGGCCGGGGTGCGGAAGGTCAGCACCGACAGCACCGGGCCGAAGATCTCCTCCCGGGCCACCGTGTGCGCCTGGGTGACGCCGGTGAACACGGTCGGCGCGAACCAGTAGCCGGTGGACGGCAGCTCGCACGGGGCGGACCAGCGCTCGGCGCCCTCCGCCTCGCCCTGGTCGGCCAGGCGCGTGACGCGCTCCAGCTGCTCGGCCGAGTTGATCGCGCCGATGTCGGTGTTCTTGTCGAGCGGATCGCCCAGCCGCAGCGTCGACAGGCGCCGCTTGAGCGCGTCCAGCACCTCGTCGCGCACCGACTCCTGGACCAGCAGCCGCGAACCCGCGCAGCACACCTGGCCCTGGTTGAAGAAGATGCCGCTCACGATGCCCTCGACGGCCTGGTCGACCGGCGCGTCGTCGAAGACGATGTTGGCGCCCTTGCCGCCCAGCTCCAGCGTCACCCGCTTGCGGGTACCGGCCACCGTGCGGGCGATCTCCTTGCCCACCGCCGTCGAACCGGTGAACGCCACCTTGTCCACGCCCTCGTGCGCGACCAGGGCCGCGCCCGCGTCCCCGAAGCCGGGCAGGATGTTGACGACGCCCTTCGGCAGCCCCGCCTGACGGCAGATGTCCGCGAAGAACAGTGCCGAGAGCGGGGTCGTCTCGGCGGGCTTGAGGACCACCGTGTTGCCGGTCGCGAGCGCCGGGGCGATCTTCCACGCCAGCATCAGCAGCGGGAAGTTCCACGGGATGACCTGACCGGCCACGCCCAGCGGCCTCGGCGCCGGGCCGAAACCGGCGTGCTCCAGCTTGTCGGCCCAGCCCGCGTAGTAGAAGAAGTGCGCCGCGACCAGCGGCAGGTCCACGTCCCGGGTCTCCTTGACCGGCTTCCCGTTGTCCAGCGTCTCCAGGACGGCCAGCTCGCGCGCGCGCTCCTGGATGATCCGGGCGATGCGGAACAGGTACTTGGCCCGCTCGGAGCCGGGCAGCGCCGACCAGCCGGCGAAGGCGCGGCGCGCGGCCCGCACGGCCCGCTCCACGTCCTCCTCGCCGGCCCGCGCGACCTCGGAGAGCACCTCCTCCGTGGCCGGGGACACCGTCTTGAAGACCTTGCCCGAGGCGGCCTCGGTGAACTCGCCGTCCACGAACAGGCCGTAGGAGGGCGCGAGGTCGACCACCGCGCGCGACTCCGGGGCCGGCGCGTACTCGAAGATCGAAGATGCCATGGGTCAGTCCACCGTCACGTAATCGGGGCCGGAGTAGCGGCCGGTGGCCAGCTTCTGCCGCTGCATGAGCAGATCGTTCAACAGGCTGGAGGCGCCGAAGCGGAACCAGTCGTTCGACAGCCAGTCCTCGCCCGCCGTCTCGTTGACCAGCACGAGGAACTTGACCGCGTCCTTCGCGGTCCTGATGCCGCCGGCCGGCTTCACCCCGACCTGCTCCCCGCTCTCGCGCCGGAAGTCGCGCACGGCCTCCAGCATCAGCAGGGTGTTGGCGGGGGTCGCGTTGACCCCGACCTTGCCCGTCGAGGTCTTGATGAAGTCCGCGCCGCCCAGCATCCCGAGCCACGAGGCGCGCCGGATGTTGTCGTACGTCGACAGCTCGCCGGTCTCGAAGATGACCTTCAGCCGGGCCCGGGTGCCGCACGCCTCGCGGACGGCGAGGATCTCCTCGTACACCTTCGCGTAGTTCCCGGCCAGGAACGCGCCCCGGTCGATGACCATGTCGATCTCGTCGGCCCCGGCCTCGATCGCGCCCTCGGTGTCGGCGAGCTTCACCGCGAGCGGCGCGCGCCCGGCGGGGAAGGCCGTGGCCACGGAGGCCACCCGCACCGCGCTGCCGGCCACGGCGGCCTTCGCGGTCGCGACCATGTCCGGGTACACGCACAGGGCGGCGACCCTCGGCGCCGTACGGTCCGTGGGGTCGGGGTGGAGCGCCTTGCCGGCCAGCGAACGGACCTTGCCGACCGTGTCGGACCCCTCCAGGGTCGTCAGGTCGATCATGGAGATCGCCAGGTCCAGCGCGAACGCCTTGGCGGTGGTCTTGATCGAACGGGTACCGAGGGCGGAGGCGCGCGCTTCGAGGCCGACCGGGTCGACGCCGGGCAGGCCGTGCAGGAAACGGCGCAACGAGGCGTTCGACGCGGTCACTTCGGCGTAGGACGGGCCTCCTGCGCCTCGGGGCGCGGGGGAAGTGGTGGGCATGCTCACCACCCGAGCATATCTACGCGCGTAGCGGTATGTACAGGGGGCGGCCGGTCGGGGCGGAACGCACGCGTCAGGCAGAATCGGACGTATGACGACCCCTGACCCGGACGACTCCTCCGCCCCGCGGGAGCCCGCCGAGCCGGCGCGGCCCGCGCCGCCGGAGCCTTCCGCGCCGGACCCTTCGGCGCCGGAGCCCTCGGTGCCGTCGGAGGCTTCCGCGCCGGAGCCCTCCGCGCCGTCGGAATCCGCCGCCCCGGGGCCCTCCGCGCAGGAGCCGGCCGTGCCCGACCGGATCTACCGTTCGCCCGCCGGGCTCGCCTCCGGGGTGCTGCTGCTCGCGCTGTGCGCCTGGCTGGGGGGCGACGCGATCGTGCGGGGCGCGGGCCGCACCCCGTGGCTCGCCCTCGCCGCGCTGCTGTGCGCGGTGCCGCTGATCGTGGCCTTCACGCTGCGGCCCGCCGTCTACGCGAACTCCGAGCGGCTGCGGGTGCGCAACCCGTTCCGCTCGATCGCGCTCCCGTGGCGGAGCGTCGTCTCGCTGCGGTCCGGGTACTCCAACGAGGTCGTCGCCGAGAGCGGCACGAAGTACCAGCTGTGGGCGGTCCCGGTGTCCCTGCGGGGGCGCAAGCGAGCCGCCCGGCAGCAGGCCAAGCGCGAGGCGGGAGCGCCCGGCGGCGCCGGGCGGCCGGGCTTCAGGCACACCGCCACGGCCGCGCACGAGGTCGTGCCGAAGGCCGCCGGGGACAGCGCGATGGAGGAGCTGCGGGACCTGTGCTCCGCGGGGGCGGAGGCGGCCGGGACCGCCGGGGCCGGCGAGGTCCGGGTGCAGTGGGCCTGGCCGGTCATCGCCCCGGCCGTCGCGGGCGCCGTCCTGCTGCTCGTCCTGCTGCTGACCTGAGGCGATCCCGGTGGCGCCCTGACGGGCCGTGGTCGCGGACGCCTGTGGGTGCGGCACGCGGCCGTGACGCGTGTAAGGCCGTGACGCGTGTAAGGCCGTGACGCGTGTAAGGCCGTGGCCCGCGCCCGGTCGTGGGGCGCGCGCCGCCATGGTTCGTATACGGCGGTGACGAGTGCGCCGGGAGGGCGCCCCCGGGTGGCGTGAGCGCTCTCCCCGTGCGTAACGGGACAACCAGGACGTATCGGGCCTTGCTCCTCGTCCCGCCGGGGGGCTGGTCTCACATGCTGAGGCGTCGGCCCCGGGTCACTGGCCACGGAGTTTACGTAAACGTCACACTGAGGGGTCCCGCGCGCGGCAACGGCGCCGAGCGCCCATCGCCGGACCGGTCCCGGACGCCGTACCGGGGCCCGGCCCGGTGAGTCGTGCCAGAAAGGGCTCACGTGACCACGCGACCCGACGTGAACACCGCACTCGACTCGCTGCGTGCCGAGATCGAGCACCGCAACCCCGCCCAGCCCGAGTTCCACCAGGCCGTCCACGAGGTGCTGGAGACGCTCGCACCCGTGCTGGTGGCCCGTCCCGAGTACGCCGAGCCGGGTCTCGTCGAGCGGCTGTGCGAGCCCGAGCGGCAGATCGTCTTCCGGGTGCCGTGGCAGGACGACCGTGGCCGGGTGCACGTCAACCGCGGCTTCCGGGTGGAGTTCAACAGCGCGCTGGGCCCGTACAAGGGCGGCCTGCGTTTCCACCCCTCGGTCGATCTCGGCATCGTCAAGTTCCTCGGGTTCGAGCAGATCTTCAAGAACGCGCTGACCGGCCTGGGGATCGGGGGCGGCAAGGGCGGCAGCGACTTCGACCCGCACGGCCGCAGCGACGCGGAGGTCATGCGGTTCTGCCAGGCGTTCATGACGGAACTGCACCGGCACATCGGCGAGCACACCGACGTCCCCGCGGGCGACATCGGGGTCGGCGGCCGGGAGATCGGCTACCTGTTCGGGCAGTACCGGCGGATCACCAACCGCTGGGAGGCCGGTGTCCTCACCGGTAAGGGCCGGGGCTGGGGCGGCTCGCTGATCCGCCCGGAGGCCACCGGCTACGGCAACGTGCTGTTCACGGCGGCGATGCTGCGTGAGCGCGGAGAGGACCTGGAGGGGCGTACGGCGGTCGTCTCGGGCTCGGGAAACGTCGCGGTCCACACCATCGAGAAGCTGGCCGCCCTCGGGGCGAACCCGCTCACCTGCTCGGACTCCTCCGGCTACGTGATCGACGAGAAGGGGATCGACGTCGCGCTGCTGAAGCAGGTCAAGGAGGTCGAGCGCGGACGGGTCAGCACGTACGCCGAACGGCGGGGCGGCTCCGCCCGCTTCGTACCGGGTGGCCGGGTCTGGGAGGTCCCGGCCGACATCGCCCTGCCCTCGGCCACCCAGAACGAACTGGACGAGCGGGACGCCGAGGCGCTCATCCGCAACGGCGTCAAGGCCGTGTCCGAGGGCGCGAACATGCCGACGACCCCCGGGGCCGCGCACCTGCTGCGGGAGGCCGGAGTGGCCTTCGGCCCCGGCAAGGCGGCGAACGCGGGCGGGGTCGCGGTGAGCGCCCTGGAGATGTCCCAGAACCACGCGCGCACGTCCTGGACGGCGGCCCGCGTGGAGGACGAGCTGGCCCGCATCATGAACGACATCCACACCACCTGTCACGAGACCGCCGAGCGCCACGGAGCCCCGGGCGACTACGTGACGGGCGCGAACATCGCCGGTTTCGAGCGGGTCGCCGACGCGATGCTGGCGCAGGGCCTGATCTGAGGCTGGTGCAGGGCCTCATCCGAGGCGGGCGCGGGGTCTGATCCGAGGCGGGTGCGGGGCCGGCCGCAGGGCTCCGCCCGGCCGACGGCCCCGTACCCGCTCCGGTGCCCCCGGGGCGGGCGCGGGGACACCGGCCGCGTAGAGCGGGGCGGCCCCTACTCCAGCCCCAGGACGGCGGACACGTGCTCCGCGACCCGTCCCAGAGCCTCCTGCGCCTCGGCTCGGGGGCCCACCACCTCCAGGTAGCACTTGAGCTTGGGCTCGGTGCCGGAGGGCCGGACGATCACCCGGCCGCGCACCCCCTCGCCGCCGAGCGTGTACCGCAGGCCGTCGGTCGGCGGCAGGCCGTCGACGCCCTCGGCGAGGTCGTCGGCGCGCAGGACGGGCAGGCCGCCCAGGGACGCCGGGGGCTCGGCGCGCAGGCGGGCCATCGCGCCGGTGATCAGGGAGAGATCGGCGACGCGGAAGGAGACCTGCCGCGTCGCGTGCGTGCCGTGGTCGCGCGCGAGGTCCTCCAGCGCGTCCACCAGAGTGCGGCCGGACTCCTTCAGGACGGAGGCGAACTCGGTGACCAGCAGGGCCGCTGTGATGCCGTCCTTGTCGCGTACGCCCTCGGGGTCGACGCAGTAGCCGAGCGCCTCCTCGTAGCCGAAACGCAGCCCCGGGACCCGGGCGATCCACTTGAAGCCGGTGAGGGTCTCGGCGTGCGGGCGGCCCGCCGCGCGGGCGATCGCGGCCAGCAGGGTCGAGGAGACGACGGACTCAGCGAACACGCCCTGCTCGCCGCGCCGTACGAGGTGCAGCGCGAGCAGCGCGCCGACCTCGTCGCCGGTGAGCATCCGCCAGCCCTCGCGCCGGGAGGGGTCCGGTACGGCGACCGCGCAGCGGTCCGCGTCCGGGTCGTTGGCGATGATCAGGTCGGGGGCCGGGGAGAGGGCGCGGGCCGTCGCGAAGGCCAGGTCCATCGCCCCCGGCTCCTCCGGGTTGGGGAAGGCGACCGTCGGGAAGTCCGGGTCCGGCGCGGCCTGTTCGGGGACGGAGACCGGCTCGGGGAAACCGGCGCGCGCGAAAGCCGCCCGCACGGTCTCGGTGCCCACGCCGTGCAGTGCGGTGTGCACGGTACGGGCGGTGCGCGGGCTGCCGTCGGCCAGCACCCGGTCGGTGCGCTCCAGGTAGGCGCGCAGGACGTCCTCGCCCAGCACCTCCCAGCCCGACTCGGCGCGCGGGACGTCCGCGAGGCGGTCCACGGCCTCGATGCCGGCCGCGATCTCCGCGTCGGCGGGCGGCACGATCTGCGAGCCCACGCCCTCGGCCGGGTCCGGGTAGCCGAAGCCGAGGTACACCTTGTAGCCGTTGTCGCGCGGCGGGTTGTGGCTCGCGGTGACCTCGACGCCCGCGACCGCCCCGAGATGCCCGATCGCGAAGGCCAGTACGGGGGTGGGCAGCGGGCGGGGCAGTACGGCCGCGCGCAGGCCCGCCCCCGTCAGCACGGCCGCCGTGTCGCGCGCGAAGTCCGCCGACTTGTGGCGCGCGTCGTAGCCGACGACGACGAGGCCGTCCCCCTTGCCCCTGGCCTTCAGGAAGGCGGCGAGCCCGGCGGCGGCCCGCTGGACCACCGCCCGGTTCATGCGCGTCGGCCCCGCACCCAGTTCGCCGCGCAACCCGGCCGTGCCGAACTGGAGCGTGCCGCTGAACCGGTCGGCGAGCGCGTCGAGTTCACGGTTGTCGATCAGCGCGGACAGCTCGGCCCGGGTGTCGGGGTCGGGGTCCTCGGCGAGCCAGCGGCCCGCGCGTTCGAGGAGGTCCTTCTCGTCCAGTTCCACCACGGTGGATCGGCCCTTTCGTGCGTACGGGGTACGAGGGTGCGGCAGGGGGCGGGGCGCCGCGGGGTGTCAGATGCGGTTGAGGACGCGGGCCAGCAGCTCGCCCATGTGCGCCGCCGAGTCCCGGCCGGCCTGGAGGACCTCCTCATGGTTGAGGGGTTCCCCGGAGAGGCCGGCGGCCAGGTTGGTGACCAGCGAGATGCCGAGCACCTCCGCCCCGGCCTCGCGCGCGGCGATGGCCTCCAGCACGGTGGACATGCCCACCAAGTCCCCGCCCATCGCGCGGACCATGCCGATCTCGGCGGGCGTCTCGTAGTGCGGGCCGGGGAACTGCACGTAGACGCCCTCTTCGAGCGCGGGGTCGATCTCCTTGCACAGCGCGCGCAGCCGCGGCGAGTACAGGTCGGTGAGGTCGACGAAGTTCGCGCCCTCGATCGGCGAGGTCGCCGTGAGGTTGATGTGGTCGCTGATGAGGACCGGCTGACCCGGCCGCATCCCCGGGCGCAGCCCGCCGCAGCCGTTGGTCAGCACGACGGTCTTGCAGCCCGCGGCCACCGCGGTGCGCACGTTGTGCGCGACGGCGGCCACGCCGCGGCCCTCGTAGAAGTGGGTGCGGCCCAGGAAGACGAGCGCGCGCCTGCCGCCGAGGTTCCCGTAGGAGCGGATGCGGCCCGCGTGCCCCTCGACGGCCGGCGGCGGGAAGCCGGGCAGGTCGGTGAAGGACAGCTCGTGGTCCGCCGCCCCCAGCGCCTCGGCCGCGGGCACCCAGCCCGAGCCCATCACCAGGGCCACGTCGTGCGACTCGGCGCCCGTCAGCTCGCGCAGCCGCGCGGCGGCGGCCTCCGCGGCCGCGAAGGGGCCGCCCTGGATGTCGTCCGGAATAACAGATGCGTTCACGCGGACGAGCGTAGCCGCTCAAGTCCTACGCGCGTAGACGCCTCGGATAACGACCTGATTGCCGTCTCACCCGCACGGCGCCCAGCGCCCGGACCTGCCTGTTCGGGGAGCGGGGGCGGGGGCGGGGGGCGAGGATTGGTGACCTACGGCCCGGAGTCCAGGTCATGAAGGCCAGGCGAGGAGACCACGGCACGGACAGGTCCGGGCCGGTCGCTGACAATGCGCACCCACACCGTCGAGCCTCGTTCTCCGTCCGGCCGCGCTACGTCACCGGTTCGGCCACCGCGGGAGCCCGCACGCACCACGCTTCGGCCCAGGACTCCGGGGAGGCGCAGCTCAGCGGGTGCGGTCGAAGACCGCGCTCCGGGCCGCCGCCGCAAGATGGCTCTGCGTACGAAGCGAGAGGCCGAGACGGTTCCAGTGGAAGATCACGTGGAGGCTGAGCACGTCGCGGAGGCCACGGCCGAGTGCCCCGCGGCCGGAGGCGCGGCGGAGATCTTGTCCGGCTCGCTGGAACGCCGACGCCCAGTCTGTGACCTGCCCGAGCACTCCGTCGTGTCCGAAGAGGGCATGAGTGTCGGCCAGGAGCAGCGCGCGGATCTCCTGGGCCCGGTCGCGCATGGCCGCCGAGTTCACGCTGGGGCTGGTGGAACGGCCTTCGGTTGTGACGACGCGGTTCCAGACGTCTCCGGTCTCGTACCACTCAAGGCCGGCGCCGCGCATCATGGTCGTACAGAGAAGGTGGGGGAACCTGGGGTTCAGCGCACCCAGTTCCATGCAGCATCCTGCGGAGGACCCCGTGCGGCGTCGCAACTTCTTGCTCTCGACCACGGGCACGGCCGTCGCCGGCGTCCCTCTCGGTCAGCAGCGTCGGTCGGTGGGCATGACGGACGTCGCCCGTGCGGCCGAGGGTATGAACAGGCTCGTGGAGGCCGACGACCGGCAAGGTGGACACCAGGCACTGGCAGCCGCGGCGCTCACGGGCCGTGACCACGTGCTGGAGCTCCAGCGGCGCAACGCCGGCGAGCGCGTACGCCGTGCCCTTTACGCGCTCGCGGCCGAGTACTCCACCATGGCGGCCTGGGCCTGCATCGACTTACGCGATCTGGACACCGCGCAGCGCCGCCTCCACGAGTCGGCCACGTTCGCCGGGCTCTCCCAGGACCCACCCACCGGGTTGCGCGTGTGGGTCAACATGGCGATGCTCGCCTACCAGCGCCGGAACTGGCCGGAGCAGCTCGCCGCGGCCCGCGCCGCCAAGGCGTCCCCGGCCGCACGCAGGGACCCCTTCTTCGACTCCATGGGCCGCGTACGACTCGCCCTCGCGCACTCCTCGCTGGGCGACCAGCGGGCCGCGGAAAGGGAGCTGGGGCGGGCGCAGGAGACCCTCCTGAAGGCGGGCGGGGCCGAACGCCCGCGGTGGACCGCGTTCTACGGGCCGGCGGAGCTGAACCACCTCGCGGCGATCATCCTCAACCACAACGGGCAGTCCGCCGAGGCCGAGGCGATGGCGCACCGGGCCCTGTCGAGGATTCCCGTCGAGTTCCAGCGCAATCGCGCCCTGGCCACGTGCCAGCTCGCCCTCGCGCAGCTCCGGCAAGGGGAGCCGGAGCAGGCGACGAGCACCGCGGCCTCCGTCTTCACGATCATGGATGGCGCCGTACTGCCCGGACGTATGCGCACCTTCATCGGGGACTTCCACCGCGACCTGCTCCGGCGGGCGCCTTCCACGACGTACGCCCACGACTGGGCCGAGCACCTGCGAGAGGAATGGAGCCGAGCGTGACCACAGTGACCGACCTGCGGCACTACCGCCACGGAAGCCTTCCCGAAGGCTTCCGCCGGATGCTGATCGACGTGCACGCCGATGCCTACGCCGATGCCATGGACGACGAGTTCAACCAGCGCTTCCCGTGGTTCGTCGACCACTGGTCGGCCATGAGCGGCTTCACCTGCGTCGTCGCCTTCGACGGGGAGGAGCCGGCCGGCTTCGCCTACGGCGCCCCGCTCGCGCCGGGCCGCGAATGGTGGCGCTCCACTCCCTTCGGGCCGGACGACGGCCGCACCTCGACCTACGCTGTCTCCGAGGTCATGGTGCGCCCCAAGTGGCGGAAGCAAGGGATGTCCGCCCGTCTCCACGAAGCCCTGCTGCACGAGCGGGACGAGCACCTGGCCGTGCTCCTGGTCGACGTGGCTCACCCGAAGGTCCGGGCTCTGTACGAGACGTGGGGTTACGAGAGGGCCGGCGAGCAGCAGCCGTTCGCCGACTCGCCTGTCTACTCGGTCATGGTGAAGAGGCTGCGCGCCTGAGCCGGCCGGCTGCCCGTCCGAGGCCGGCGACGCCGTCCCGGAGTGCCCTGCGAGGGCTGGACCCGGACGGCGAGGAGGGCGGGCCGGGCCCGTGGGCGTCCTCCGCTTCGACGGGCCCCGGCGGGCGTCCCCGTCGGCACGCGCTGGACCGACGCGGCGGGCGGTGGAGTCCTCGCTGCGCCCGCGCTCCGCCCCTCGTCACGGGCGCTCGCGGCTGCTCCCGCCCGGCGGCGCGCTGTTCGTGCGGCCCGGCGCGTATCCGTTCGGTTCCGCACGCTGGTGGTGGGCCGCTCTCCTGCCGTACGGAGTGCTCGCCCCCGCCCGGTGGCTTCGGGCGGCTCCGTTCAGCACGGCCGCTTGCGCAGTTCCATCACGTAGTCGTGGGGGGCGCCCGCCGACTCGGCGGCGTCGGCGATCTCGCCCAGGTAGCGCGCGGAGGGCAGGCCGCCCTCGTAGCCGTTGAGGACGTAGAGCCACACGGGCTCCTCGCCGTCGAGGGTGTGCACCCGTACCCGCATGCGCCGGTAGATGTCGAGGCCGACACCCTCCCAGCGGTCCATCGAGTCCTCGTCGAGCGGGGCGATGTCGTACAGCGTCACGAAGACCTGGGAACGCGGGGCCTCCACGATCGTGGCGAGCGCGCCCTCCCAGCCCATCTGCTCACCGCCGAAGGTCAGCCGCCAGCCGTTCAGCCAGCCGGTGCCGCGCAGCGGCGAGTGGGGTGCGCGGCGCGTCATCAGCCGCGCATCGAGATTGCCGGCGTACGCGGCGTAGAGCGACATGGGGACGAGGGTACGGCAGTGGGCGCCGGGAACAGGGGGGAGCGCGGGGAGCGAGCGGCGGACCCGGACGCACGCGCCGGCCGGAGCCGTGCTCCGGCGTCCGCGGGGCATACGTGAGCGAGAGCACACCCGGACGGAGGGCCCGGGGGCGAAGGCTCTTGAAGGGTGCGGGACAATGGAGTATGTGACTCGGATCGTGATTATCGGTGGCGGACCCGGCGGATACGAAGCGGCCCTCGTGGGCGCCCAGCTCGGCGCGGAGGTGACCGTCGTGGACTGCGACGGCCTCGGCGGTGCGTCGGTGCTCACCGACTGTGTGCCGTCGAAGACCCTGATCGCCACCGCGGAGGTGATGACGACCTTCGACTCCTCCTACGAGGAACTCGGCATCATCGTCGCGGACGACACCCCGCCCATGGAACAGGCGGCCCGGGTCGTCGGCGTGGACCTCGGCAAGGTCAACCGCCGCGTCAAGCGCCTCGCGCTCGCCCAGTCCCACGACATCACCGCCTCCGTGACCCGGGCCGGCGCCCGCGTCCTGCGCGGCCGGGGCCGGCTGGAGGGCCAGCAGGACCACGACGGCTCGCGCACCGTCGTCGTCACCGCCGCCGACGGCTCCGAGGAGCGGCTGAGCGCCGATGCCGTCCTCGTCGCGACCGGCGGCCACCCGCGCGAGCTGCCCGACGCGCGGCCCGACGGCGAACGCATCCTCAACTGGACCCAGGTGTACGACCTGGAGGAGCTGCCCGAGGAACTGATCGTGGTCGGCTCCGGGGTCACCGGCGCCGAGTTCGCCGGGGCCTACCAGGCGCTCGGCTCGCGCGTCACCCTCGTCTCCTCCCGCGACCGCGTGCTGCCCGGGGAGGACCCGGACGCCGCCGCCGTCCTGGAGGACGTGTTCCGCAGGCGCGGCATGAACGTCATGGCCCGCTCCCGCGCGCAGGCCGTCAAGCGGGTCGGCGACCGCGTCGAGGTGAGCCTCGCGGACGGCAGGACCATCTCCGGCACGCACTGCCTCATGGCGGTCGGCGCGATCCCCAACACGGCCGGCATGGGCCTGGAGGAGGCTGGGGTCAAGCTCAAGGACTCCGGGCACATCAAGACCGACCGGGTCTCCCGCACCAGCGCCCCCGGCGTCTACGCGGCCGGTGACGTCACCGGCGTCTTCGCGCTCGCCTCGGTCGCCGCGATGCAGGGCCGCATCGCGATGTACCACTTCCTGGGCGACGCGGTGACCCCGCTCAACCTCAAGGCCGTCTCCTCCAACGTCTTCACCGACCCGGAGATCGCCACCGTCGGCTACAGCCAGGCCGACGTCGACAGCGGCCGGATCGAGGCCCGCGTCGTGAAGCTGCCGCTGCTGCGCAACCCGCGCGCCAAGATGCAGGGCATCAGGGACGGCTTCGTCAAGCTGTTCTGCCGTCCGGGCACCGGTGTCGTGGTCGGCGGCACCGTCGTCGCCCCGCGCGCCAGCGAGCTGATCCACCCCATCTCGATCGCCGTCGACAACAACCTGACGGTCGAGCAGATCGCGAACGCCTTCACCGTCTACCCCTCGCTGTCCGGCTCGGTCGCCGAGGTCGCCCGGCAGCTGCACACCGTCAAGGTCGCCGAGGAACTCTGACCCCCGCTCGCCCGGGACTCGTGACGGTCCCGGGCGAGTCGTCCTGAGCGGGCCCGGGGAACGACCGCGCCGCGCCCTCGAACGAGTGATGTGGGCCCCCGGCTTCGGCAAGAGTCGGCCAGCGGACCGCCACCCCCCGAGGTGGCGCCGACTTCCGTCCCACGACGGGCAGATGACGGCCGGGATCGGGCGTATAGCGGCGCACGGAGGTCAGGAACGTTCCGCCGAGGACAGGCCCGACCGCCCCGGCGCGGAATTCCCGCCCCCGGCGCGGCCGCGCGCGCGCCCCGTCCGGCGCGCCGCTGACCTGCGAGTTCACCCGGTCCATGTCCGAATTGCCCGGGGCGGCGTACGGCGGTGCGCCCCGTATACCACTTCGGGGGGTCGAGTGCGGACAACATCTGCAACTCGGCGGAAACCGGTGAAAGCAGACGGTCACCCGAGTTACTGTCAGTTCTGTGTTCGCTGCAGAACGTCGTCAAATGATCCTCGAAATGGTGCGCGCCAACGGGGCGGTATCGCTCCGGGAGTTGGCCCGCGTCGTCCAGACCTCAGAAGTGACCGTACGGCGGGACGTGCGGGCACTCGAAGCGGAAGGGCTCCTCGACCGCCGGCACGGCGGGGCCGTGCTGCCCGGCGGTTTCGCCCGCGAGTCGGGCTTCCCGCAGAAGACCCGGCTGGCCTCGGCCGAGAAGACCGCCATCGCCGATCTCGCCGCGGGCTTCGTGGAGCCGGGCGAGGCCGTCGTGATCGGCGCCGGCACCACGACCCAGGAGCTGGCCAGACGGCTGGCCAGGGTGCCCGGCCTCACCGTCGTCACCAACTCCCTGCTCGTCGCGCAGGCCCTCGCGCACGCCAACCGCGTGGAGGTCGTCATGACCGGGGGCACCCTGCGCGGCTCCAACTACGCGCTCGTGGGCAGCGGCGCCGAGCAGTCCCTCCAGGGGCTGCGCGTGTCGCGGGCCTTCCTGTCCGGCAGCGGCCTCACCGCCGAACGCGGGCTGTCCACCTCCAACATGCTCTCGGCGAGCGTGGACCGCGCCCTCGTGCAGTCCGCCGCGGAGGTCGTCGTCCTCGCCGACCACACCAAGCTCGGCACCGACACGATGTTCCAGACGGTGCCGACGGAGCTGATCACCCGGCTGGTCACGGACGAACCGCACCCCGGTGAGGAACGCGCCGCGACCGAACTCCAGGCCCTCGCCGACCAGGGCGTGCAGATCTCCGTCGCCGGGGCCCAGCCCCCGCCCTCCCGGCCGCCCGCCGAACCGGGAGCCGAGCGCAAGGCCCGCAAGCAGCCCCGCGCCCAGGGCCGTGACGTACCGCTGCCGGGCCAGCGGCGCGCACACGCCCAGGGCGGCCCGCCGGGACCGCTGCGCGGCTCCGCGACGGCCGGGGACCAGGGGCC
Organism: Streptomyces sp. NPDC007088; assembly: GCF_042869355.1. NCBI lineage: Bacteria > Bacillati > Actinomycetota > Actinomycetes > Kitasatosporales > Streptomycetaceae > Streptomyces > Streptomyces sp. NPDC007088. The sequence goes on along the minus strand of NZ_JBIAFO010000013.1, from coordinate 54,452 downwards.
GGGCGGCGAACGCGCCCGCGTCGGCGATCTGCGCCGGCGCTGAACGGGGCGGTACGGCGCCGAACCCGGCCGACCGCGGACCCGGGAGTTCCGCGGGGGAACCACCGGGCCGCGCCAGGGGTCTTGCAGGGGGACGGGCGGCCCGCGCGGGCGGTCCGTCCGCAACCGTCCCCCGGCCTTCCCCGGGCCGCCATCCCCGGTCGTGGAGGCCCCCATGACGCTCACCGGTTCCCGCAACCCGCCACCCGGCGCCGCCCGTTCCCTGCCCGCGCTCGGCCCGCACGCCTGGACCGCGGCCGGGGCGCTCGGGCTCGTCGTGCTCGCGCGCCTGGTCATGGTGGTGTGGCAGTTCCGGCTGCACAACGAGACCGTGGCGTACCTCCCCAAGAGCGAGCGGGAGGAGGGCTACCACCCGCCGCTCACCTCGCTGGAGCAGACCTACCACTGGCTGGACGGCGCCTACACGGTGACGCTGCTGCTGAGCGCCCTGACCTTCCTGCTGTGGCTGCGACAGGCCCGCGACAACGCCGACGTGCTCGCCCCCGGCGCCCAGCGCTACCGCAGGGTGTGGATGCTGCTCGGCTGGTTCGTCCCGGTGGTCAGCCTGTGGTTCCCGCGCGGCGTGGTCGTGGACGTGTGGCGCGCGGGGGCGCGCGACGGCCTCGCGCCCGAGGAGCGGCGCACTCCGTGGTACGTCAACGTGTGGTGGCTGCTGTGGCTGTGGAGCACGACCGTCAGCGGCCGGGGGCTCACGCAGGACGACACCGAGGCCGTCGACCAAGTGCACACCGCCTTCGGCGGCGCGCTCCTGAACGACGCCGTGATCATCGTCGCCGCCGTCTTCGCCGCCCTCGTGGTGCTCGCGCTCAGCCGCGACCAGGACGGGGTGGCGCACCGGGGCCGGGGGGCCGGCTCCGGGCGCGACTGAGGGAGCCGCCGCCGGGGCCGGCCCGTCAGCCCGGCCGGCCCGGCGGCGGCCGGTGGCCCGTACGCAGGCCGTCGAGCAGGAGGGCCAGGAGCCTGTCCCGCCCCTCCTCGTCGCCCTCGGGGAGTCGCTCCGCCGCCCAGGCCACGGCCGTCGTGAGCAGCAGGACCTCGCGCGGGCTCGCGGCGGCCCGGACCGAGCCGGCCCGCTGCGCGGGGACCAGGAGCAGCGCCGCCGCCCCCGACAGGACGTCGTGACAGGAGGTCATACGGCCCTGCTCGGCGAGGGCGCCGGAGAGACCGCCGTAGGCCGTGGCGTACGTGACGTAGGAGCCCAGCCACGCGGCGAGCGCCTCGCTCGCCTCCAGGCAGGGATCGGCGGACAACCGCTCCGCCTCGGCGCGCAGCGCTCCGATCCCGGCGGCGAACACCGCCTCCATGAGGGCGTACCGGTCGGGGAAGTGCCGGTAGAGCGTGCCGATGCCGACTCCGGCGCGGCGCGCGATGTCCTCCAGCGAGACCTCCGTACCGGCCCGCGCGAAGGCGGTACGGGCCTCGGCGAGCAGCCGTTCGTAGTTGCGCCGCGCGTCGGCGCGCAAGCGGCGGGAGCTGTCCCGGGCGCCCTCCTGAGAGCCCTCCCCGGGGGCCGTCCGGGCCGGGGCGGGGTCCGGTTCGGGTGGTGCGGCCATCCTCGTCCTCCGTCGCTCGCGTGCGTCCACAGCATCGCATCACGAGCGGGCCGGCCCCGGGGGACGAGGAAGGGCGGCACCCGGTCTGTCCGGGTGCCGCCCGCCGTCACACTGTTCGCGGACCGGTGTCAGTCCTTGATCTCGCAGATGACCGCGCCCGAGGTGAGGGAGGCGCCGACCTCGACGGCCAGGCCCTTGACGGTGCCGGAGCGGTGCGCGTTGAGCGGCTGCTCCATCTTCATGGCCTCCAGGACGACGACGAGTTCGCCCTCCTTGACCTCCTGGCCCTCCTCGACGGCGACCTTGACGATCGTGCCCTGCATGGGCGAGGCGAGCGTGTCGCCGGACGCGGCCGGTCCCGACTTGCGGGCCGCGCGGCGCTTGGGCTTGGCGCCCGCCGCGAGACCGGTACGGGCCAGCGACATGCCGAGCGAGGAGGGCAGCGAGACCTCCAGCCGCTTGCCGCCGACCTCGACCACGACCGTCTCGCGGCTCGCGTCCTCGTCCGCGTCGGCGTCCGAGGGGGCCGCGAAGGGCTTGATCTCGTTGACGAACCCGGTCTCGATCCAGCGGGTGTGGATCGTGAACGGGTCGCTGGAGCCGGTGAGTTCGGGGGCGAAGGCCGCATCCCGCACGACCACGCGGTGGAAGGGGATCGCGGTGGCCATGCCCTCGACGCGGAACTCGTCCAGGGCGCGGGCCGCGCGTTGCAGCGCCTGCTCGCGGGTCGCGCCGGTCACGATCAGCTTGGCGAGGAGGGAGTCCCAGGCGGGGCCGATGACCGAGCCCGTCTCGACCCCGGCGTCCAGGCGCACACCGGGACCGGAGGGCGGGGCGAAGAGGGAGACGGTGCCGGGGGCGGGCAGGAAGCCGCGGCCCGGGTCCTCGCCGTTGATGCGGAACTCGAAGGAGTGGCCGCGCAGTTCGGGATCGTCGTAACCCAGTTCCTCGCCGTCGGCGATGCGGAACATCTCGCGTACGAGGTCGATCCCGGAGACCTCCTCGGTGACCGGGTGCTCGACCTGGAGACGGGTGTTGACCTCCAGGAAGGAGATCGTGCCGTCGTTGCCGACGAGGAACTCGACCGTGCCCGCGCCGACGTAACCGGCCTCCTTGAGGATGGCCTTGGAGGAGGAGTACAGCTCGGCGACCTGGGCCTCGCTCAGGAACGGCGCGGGAGCCTCCTCGACGAGCTTCTGGTGGCGGCGCTGGAGGGAGCAGTCGCGGGTGGAGACGACCACGACGTTGCCGTGCTGGTCGGCGAGGCACTGGGTCTCGACGTGCCGGGGCTGGTCGAGGTAGCGCTCCACGAAGCACTCGCCGCGGCCGAAGGCGGCGACCGCCTCGCGCACCGCGCTGTCGTACAGCTCGGGGACCTCTTCGAGGGTGCGGGCGACCTTGAGGCCGCGCCCGCCGCCGCCGAAGGCCGCCTTGATCGCGATGGGCAGGCCGTGCTCCCGGGCGAAGGCCACGACCTCCTCGGCGCCGCTGACCGGGTCGGGGGTGCCGGCGACGAGGGGGGCGCCCGCGCGCTGGGCGATGTGGCGGGCGGCGACCTTGTCGCCGAGGTCGCGGATGGCCTGCGGCGGGGGGCCGATCCAGGTCAGGCCCGCGTCCAGGACGGCCTGGGCGAACTCGGCGTTCTCCGACAGGAAGCCGTAGCCGGGGTGCACGGCGTCGGCGCCGGACTCCTCGGCCGCGTGCAGGACCTTCGCGATGTCCAGGTAGCTCGTCGCCGGGCTGTCACCGCCCAGGGCGTACGCCTCGTCGGCGGCGCGGACGTGCGGGGCGTCCCGGTCCGGCTCTGCGTACACGGCCACGCTCGCGATACCCGCGTCCCGGCAGGCACGGGCGACGCGGACGGCGATTTCACCACGGTTGGCGATGAGCACCTTGCGCACGATGGCTCCCTCCTTGCTGTCTCGTCCCGGGGGACGTTCCCCGGGACCCATCCGGACTCGCGCCGAAGGGTTCCGGCGAGCCGCCGCGGGCCATGGGAAGACTCACTCAAACACGCCGAGTTTAGGGACTGCCGACACGCGGCGGCGAGCGGCACCCGGAAGTGAGCTTGCCCACAGAACGCGCCCGTGGTCTCCCGCTCTCCCCGAAAACCCCTGTCACGGGGAGCGCACGGCTGCTTCTCCCGTCAGCCTAGCCGCGCGAGGTGAGGAAGGTCTCTGTCCGCCATGACCGCGAGGCGGCGGGTTTCTTTGTGGACTCCCCACTAAAGAGACCGGACTTCTTTGCTCCCCGCACAGCCCTTGCCGAGGCCTTTACCCATAAGTAACGTACGGCGGGACCCGGACGTACTGGCGGTAACAGCGGAAGCGGGTGAGGGTGTCGTGGCGCGCACTGCCGTGGCGTGGGTGACCGCGCTCTCGCTGCTGGCCGAGACCCTCGGGGTGATCCTGCTGTGCCTGACGCTGGGCACGGTCGTGGACAACCAGGCGATGTCCCTCGCCGGGACCGATCCCGGCCTCGTCGTCGACCTGACCTACGCGCTCGCCGTGGTCGCCGGGCTCTTCCTCGCCCTGTGCGCGACCGTCGCCCTGCTGTGCGCCCTGCGCCACCGCGTCCCCGGGCGCACCGGACGGGTCCTGCTGATCGTCGCCGCCGTCGCGCACGGGGTGCTCGCCGCGCTCGCCCTCGCGCTCACCGGGCCCGCCGTGCCCGTCTTCCTGCTCCTCGTCCTCGGCCTGCTCGTCTGGCTGCTGCTCGCGGAGAACCGGGCCGCCGGGGGACGGCCCGGTGACGACCCCGGGCTCGCGAGCGGCGAGGACGGGAACCCCGCCGCGCCCGGGGTCAGTCCGTCCACAGCTCCGTGATGCCGGTGCCCACCTCGGCCAGCAGCCGGCGCAGCGTGGGCAGCGACAGGCCGATCACGTTGCCGTGATCACCCTCGATCGACTCGACGAACGGCGCGGAACGCCCGTCCAGCGTGAACGCCCCCGCCACGTACAGCGGTTCACCGCTCGCGACGTACGCGGCGATCTCCGCGTCCGAGGGCTCACCGAAGCGGACCGTGGTCGAGCGGGTGACCGAGGCGCGGGCCCCGCTCGCCGTGTCGATCACGCAGTGGCCGGTGCGCAGCGCGCCCGAGCGGCCCCGCATGTCCTGCCAGCGGGCCCTCGCCTCTGCCGCGTCCGCCGGCTTCCCGAGCGCCGCGCCGCCGAGGTCGAGCACCGAGTCGCAGCCCACCACGAGCGCCCCCGCCGCCTCCGGCCGCGCGGCTACCGCCTCGGCCTTCGCCTCGGCCAGCAGCAGGGCCAGCTCACCGGGGGTGGGCGCGGACAGCGCGTCCTCGTCGACCCCGCTCACGATCACCTCGGGAGCGAGGCCGGCCTGCCGCAGCAGGCCGAGACGGGCGGGGGACTGGGAGGCGAGCACGAGCCGCCGACGGGCCGCGGAGCCGGGGGCCGCGCTCACGTCGGCCGGTTCGCTGGGAGGGGTCATGGCCCGATCGTAGGCCGCCGCGCGCGAGGCCCGAAAACGGCCGGCACCCGGACGCCGGAGGGCGTCAGAGCAGGCCGAGCCCGATCACACCCATCGTGAGGACCATCGCGAGAGCCACGACGAAACCCGCCCGGCGCAGCATCCGCTCGGCGGTGCGCAACTCCTCGGGCGGCTCGTCACGCGGATCGGACCACAACATGCCTCCGATGCTGCGGCCGGCCCCGCACGGCGCGCCTGAGTACGCGTACTCAACCACGCCGCACGGGCCCGCGCCGCGCCCCGCTCAGCGCGGCCAGGCCGAGCGGACCCAGGCCGAGGGGCCCGGCGCGGGCAGCCGGTGCGCCGCCAGCCGCGCCGGGTCCGACCAGGCACCCGGGCCGGACGGCGCCCCGGAACCCTCCCCGGCGCTCGCGGCCGCCGCGCGCGCCCGTACGACGGCGAGCGCCGCCGCCAGCTCCTCGGGGCTGGGATTGCCCCGCACCACCTTGATCACCGCTGCTCCTTCTTCCGGGGCTCGGTTCGCCTCCGGGTGCCTCAGTGGGTGTCGGGAGAGCCGACGTGCTCGGCCCTCCTTCGTCGGGCCTGCGCGCGACGGCTCTCTGGACACCCACGCGCCCTTTGGCTCACTCGCCTCAGGTGTGCCGGACGTTCCGGGTGTTCCGGACGCCTACAGGGGGATGTTGCCGTGCTTCTTCGGAGGGAGGGTTTCCCGCTTCGTACGCAGATGACGCAGGCCCCGCACGATGTGCGCCCTGGTGTCCGAGGGGAGCACCACCGCGTCCACGTAGCCGCGTTCGGCCGCCGAGTACGGGTTGAGCAGCGCCTCCTCGTACTCCCGCACCAGCCGGGCGCGCAGCTCCTCGCGCTCCTCCTCGGGGGCCTCCGCCAGCGTCCTGCGGTGCAGGACGCTGACCGCGCCCTGCGCGCCCATGACGGCGATCTGCGCGGTCGGCCAGGCCAGGTTGAGGTCGGCGCCCAGGTGCTTGGAGCCCATCACGTCGTAGGCCCCGCCGAAAGCCTTCCGGGTGATGACGGTGATCAGCGGGACGGTCGCCTCGGCGTACGCGTAGATGAGCTTCGCGCCGCGCCGGATGATGCCCGTGTGCTCCTGGTCGACGCCCGGGAGGAAACCGGGGACGTCCACGAAGGTCAGCACCGGGATGTTGAAGGCGTCGCAGGTGCGCACGAAGCGCGCGCCCTTCTCGCTCGCGTCGATGTCCAGGCAGCCCGCGAACCGCATCGGCTGGTTCGCGACCACCCCCACCGGGCGGCCCTCGACCCGGCCGAAACCCGTCACGAGATTCGGCGCGAACAGCTCCTGCGTCTCGAAGAACTCGCCCTCGTCCAGGACGTGCTCGATGACGGTGCGCATCTCGTACGGCTGGTTCGCGCTGTCCGGGACGAGGGTGTCCAGCTCCCGGTCCTCCTCGCTCACCGCGAGGTCGGCCTCCTCGGGGAAGGCGGGCGGCTCGCTCAGGTTGTTCGACGGCAGGTACGACAGCAGCGACTTGACGTACTCGACGGCGTCCTTCTCGTCGGCCGCCATGTGGTGGGCCACGCCCGAGGTCGCGTTGTGGGTGCGGGCCCCGCCCAGGTCCTCGAAGCCGACGTCCTCGCCCGTCACCGTCCTGATCACGTCGGGCCCCGTGATGAACATGTGCGAGGTCTTGTCGACCATGACCGTGAAGTCGGTGATCGCCGGGGAGTACACCGCCCCGCCCGCGCACGGCCCGACCACCAGGCTGATCTGCGGGATCACCCCCGAGGCGTGCGTGTTGCGGCGGAAGATCTCGCCGTACATGCCGAGCGCGCTCACCCCCTCCTGGATGCGCGCGCCGCCCGAGTCGTTGATGCCGACGACCGGACAGCCGTTCTTCAGCGCGAAGTCCATGACCTTCGCGATCTTCTGCCCGAAGACCTCGCCCAGCGCCCCGCCGAACACCGTGAAGTCCTGCGAGAACACCGCGACGGGACGGCCGTCCACCGTCCCGTACCCGGTGACCACGCCGTCGCCGTACGGGCGGGTCTCCTCCAGCCCGAAGCTGGTCGAGCGGTGCCGCGCGAACTCGTCCAGCTCCACGAACGAGTCCTCGTCCAGCAGCAGGTCGACGCGTTCACGCGCCGTCAGCTTGCCCTTCTGGTGCTGGCGTTCGACCGCGCGGGCCGAGCCGGGGGTACGGGCCTCCGCGACCCGGCGCCGCAGATCCTCGATCTTGCCGGCGGTGGTGGTGGCGTCGGTCACGGGGCTGGTCTCCGACGCGGGGGCGGTTTCCGGCTCGGACATCGTGCGGCTCCCTGAGTGCGGTGCGCCTGGCGGCGGGCTGACGTTGTCTTGGCTGCTGGCTGCTGGCTGCTGGCTGCTGGCTGCTGGCTGCCGGCTGCTGGGCTTTGCTACGGACTGCTACCGGGTCTTCGCTACTGGCCCGTAGGTTATCCGCGGCCGCGCCGGGTCGGCGGTGCGGCGTTCGCCACACTCCGCGCGGCGGACGGGCCCGGGACGGTACGCGGGGCCCCGTGGTTTCCGTGTTTGGGTAGGGAGATGAACTCCTTCTCCGATCTGGGGCGTCCGCCGCTCAACGAGCGCTCCCTGCGGCGCGGGCTGCTGCGCGAGGGCGGTCTGTGGACCTCGCTCGACGTGGTCGCCGCCACCGGGTCCACCAACTCCGACCTCGTGGCCCGCGCCGCCGCCCTGCCCGAGGGGGCCGTGCTCGTCGCCGAGGAGCAGACGCGGGCCCGGGGACGCCTCGACCGGCGCTGGACGGCGCCGGCCCGCTCCGGGCTGTTCTTCTCCGTGCTGCTGCGGCCGGAGGTACCCGCCCACCGCATGGGCTGGCTGCCGCTGCTCACCGGGGTCGCCGTCGCCGCCGCCCTGACCCGCACGGCCGGAGTCGACACCGCCCTCAAGTGGCCCAACGACCTGCTGCTGACCATCGACGGGCAGGAGCGCAAGACCGCCGGCATCCTCGCCGAGGGCGCCGGGGACGGGGCCGTCGTCGTCGGCGTCGGCATCAACGTCTCGCTGAGCGCCGCGGAACTGCCCACCCCGGCCGCCGGTTCGCTCGCCCTCGCCGGAGCCCTCACCACCGACCGCGACCCGCTCCTGCGCTCCGTCCTGCGCTCCGTCGAGCAGTGGTACACGGACTGGCGCGCCGCCGACGGCGACCCCGCCGCCTCCCGGCTCCAGGAGGCGTACGCGGCCGGCTGCTCGACGCTCGGCCGCGAGGTGCGCGCCGAACTGCCCGGTGACCGCTCCCTGCTCGGCGAGGCCGTCGCCGTCGACGGCGACGGCCGCCTCGTCCTCGCCACCGAGGAGGGCGTACGCGAACCCGTGGGCGCGGGGGACATCGTCCATCTGCGCCCCACCGGGCCCCCGGCCGGGCGACCGGGCCGGTCGGGCGGCGAGTGAGCCACGGCACACCTGCCGTATCGTGGGGCGCGGTCGGGGAGACCCGCGACAGATGGGAAGGGCGCAGGCAGTGACCGTCGACGACTCGGGCTCAGGTGCGGGCACGTCCCCCGCCTCCGGCGGCGAGAGCCGCGCGGAGTCCCCCTCGCCCACCCCGGCCGCCTCCGAAGCGGACACCGGCGATCCCAGTACCGACTCCCGCGCCTTCGACGCGGCCGGGCAGGGCGGCGCGGGCGCCGAGGAGGACGAGGACGAGGGCACCCCGGAGCCACCCGCGCGCGCCACGTCCCGGACCCTCGGCGAGTGGACCGGCGACCGGGCCGTGGACCGCGCCGAGGCGGGCACCACGGCGCCCGGCGCGCACCGGGTCCCCGAACCCCCCGAGGACGATCCGCTCGCCCTGCGCCTCGAACAGCTCATCCTCGGCGCGGAACGCCGCTACACCCCCTTCCAGGCCGCCCGTACCGCCGGTGTCTCCATGGAACTGGCCTCGCGGTTCTGGCGGGCCATGGGCTTCGCCGACATCGGCCAGGCCAAGGCGCTGACCGAGGCCGACGTACTGGCCCTGCGCCGCCTCGCCGGACTGGTCGAGGCGGGGCTGCTCAGCGAGGCCATGGCCGTCCAGGTCGCCCGCTCCACCGGGCAGACCACCGCACGGCTCGCCGAGTGGCAGATCGACTCCTTCCTCGAAGGGCTCACCGAACCCCCCGAGCCCGGAATGACCCGCACCGAGGTCACCTATCCGCTGATGGAACTGCTCCTGCCCGAGCTGGAGGAGTTCCTCGTCTACGTCTGGCGGCGCCAGCTCGCCGCCGCGACCGGCCGCGTCGTCCAGGTCACCGACGACGACGAGATGGTCGACCGGCGCCTGGCCATCGGCTTCGCCGACCTCGTCGGCTTCACCCGGCTCACCCGGCGTATGGAGGAGGAGGAGGTCGGCGAACTCGTCGAGGCCTTCGAGACGACCTCCGCCGACCTCGTCGCCGCGCGCGGCGGCCGGCTCATCAAGACCCTCGGCGACGAGGTCCTGTTCGCCGCCGACGACGCCGGGACCGCCGCCGACATCGCGCTGCGCCTCATAGAGACCCTGTCCGGCGACGAGACCATGCCCGAACTGCGCGTCGGCATCGCCTTCGGCACCGTCGCGACCCGCATGGGCGACGTCTTCGGCACGACCGTCAACCTCGCGAGCCGCCTGACCTCGATAGCGCCCAAGGACGCGATCCTGGTCGACTCCGCCTTCGCCGAGGAGCTGACCCGCACCGGCGAGGCCCCCGTCTCCGAGGCGGCCGCCGCCGAGGCCGCCGCGCGAGCCGAGAAGGAGGGCGAACAGCCGCCCGCCTACCGGTTCGCGCTCCAGCCGATGTGGCAGCGCCCGGTCCGCGGCCTCGGCGTCGTCGAGCCCTGGCTGCTGACCCGGCGCGACTGACCCCGGGCCGCACCCCTGGTGCCCCGGGGCGCTCTCCTGCCATGATCGGCCGGGTAAACGGTCGTTCACAGGCGTGCGTACGGAGGTCGGGGACATGGCGGAGCGGGAGCAGCGGTACGGGGAGTTCGTCGCGGTACGACGGGACGGGCACGTGGCCGAGCTGGTCCTCGACCGGCCCCGCGCCATGAACGCGGTGTCCACCGCCATGGCCCGCTCCCTCACCGCCGCGTGCGCCGCGCTCGGCGAGGACCGCGAGGTACGGGCCGTCGTCCTGACCTCCACCGCCGAGCGGGCCTTCTGCGTCGGCGCCGACCTCAAGGAACGCAACGGCCTCAGCGACGCGGAACTCCTGCGCCAGCGGCCCGTCACCCGCGCCGCCTACACGGCGGTCCTGGAACTCCCGGTGCCGGCGATCGCGGCCGTACACGGGTTCGCGCTCGGCGGGGGCTTCGAGATCGCCCTGTCCTGCGACCTGATCGTCGCCGATCTCACGGCGGTCGTGGGCCTGCCCGAGGTGTCCGTGGGCGTCATCCCCGGCGGCGGCGGCACCCAGCTGCTGCCCCGGCGGGTCGGGGCGGCCCGCGCCGCCGAACTCGTCTTCAGCGCCCGCCGCGTCCCCGCCGAGGAGGCCCGGGGGCTCGGCCTGGTCGACCAGCTCGTCGCCGAGGGCCGGGACCGCGCCGAGGCGCTCGCCCTCGGCGCCCGTGTCGCCGCGCACTCCCCGGTCGGGCTGCGCGCCGCCAAACGCGCTCTGCGCCTGGGGCAGGGCCTCGACCTGCGGGCGGGCCTGGAGGTCGAGGACGCGGCCTGGCGTTCGGTGGCCTTCTCCGGCGACCGGGCCGAAGGGGTGGCCGCCTTCAACGAGAAGCGCAAGCCGCAGTGGCCCGGCGAGTGAAGGTGACTCTCGGTGACCTTGCGAGCCGCGTAAGTGCGACAATCTTCCTACAGTGGGGCTCATGGGAGACGACCTGCGGCTGAGGGCCGTGGTGGAACTGGCCCGCGCCATGGCCGCCGCGCGCAGCCCCGAGGACACCTGGCGCGCCGCCGCCGAAGGCGCGAGCCGGGTGCTGTCGGGGAACTTCGCCGCGCTCTCCGTGTGGGAACGGGCGCCGGGGCGGCTCAAGGTCCTCGTCAACGCGGGGGAGCGGGCCCCGGACGAGGAGGAGTTCCCGCGGGACGAGACGTACCCGGTCCACGCGTTCCCCGAGATCACCGAGTTCCTGCACGAACGCTGGGTGGCCGGCGGCGAACCGCAGGCCTGGGTCGAGACCGCCGAGGGCCCGCCGGGCGGGGCGGCGGCCGGGTACTGCCACCAGCGGGTGGCCGCGCTGCGCCGCCGGGGCCGGGGCTGCTGCGTGGTCGCCCCGCTCGTGATGGCCGGCCGCGCCTGGGGCGAGCTGTACGTGGCGCGGGCGCCCGGCGAGCCCGTCTTCGACCACGCCGACGCGGAACTCGCGACCGTCCTGGCCGCCGTCGTCGCCGCCGGACTCGCCCAGCTCGAACGCCTGGAGGAGGCGCGGCGGCTCGCCTTCACCGACCCGCTCACCGGGCTCGCCAACCGGCGCCTCGTGGACACGCGCCTGGACGAGGCCGTGGAGCGGCACCGCGCGGAGGGCGCCGTCGTGAGCCTCGTCGTGTGCGACCTCAACGGGCTCAAGCGGGTCAACGACACCTACGGCCACGCGGTGGGCGACCAGCTCCTGGAGCGCTTCGGCTGCGTCCTGTCGCGGGGCGCGGCCCGCCTGCCGGGGGCGCTGGCCGCGCGGCTGGGCGGCGACGAGTTCTGCGTCCTGAGCGTCGGGCCCCGCGCCGAGGAGGTCGTCGCGGTCGCCGAGGAGCTGTGCGAACGCGCCTACGCGCTGGAGCACGGGGACGGAGTCGCCTGCGGGGTCGCCTCGACCGGCGACATGATCGGCGAGGTGCGCTCCGCGCGCCGCCTCTTCCGGCTGGCCGACGCGGCGCAGTACGAGGCGAAGGCGGCGGGGTCGCGGTGGCCGGTGGTGGCGGGGCGCGAGGGCGACGACGACCCGGTCGTACGCCTCGCGGACGAGGTGGCCTCGGCCGGGGTCGCGGCGGGGGAGCGGCGCCGCATCCGAGGGCGGAGGCAGTAGCGGCCGGACGGCCGGTCCGCTGTCCCCGGACGGCGGACCGGCCCTCCTGACGGGCCGGTGGGGACTACGCTCCTTCGGATTCATTACGTAGGCTCCTGAATATGAATATGCACACTGTCGTGCTCGGCACCTCCGGGGTCACCCCGGCCGAGGTCGTTTCCGTGGCTCGCGGCACCACGCGGGTCGAACTCGGGGCCGAGGCCCTCACCGCCCTGGCCCGCGCGCGGGAGATCATCGACGCGCTCGCGGCCAAGCCCGAACCCGTCTACGGCGTCTCCACCGGCTTCGGCGCGCTCGCCACCCGCCATATCGCCCCGGACCTGCGGGCCCGGCTCCAGCGCAACATCGTGCGCTCGCACGCCGCCGGGATGGGCCCGCGCGTCGAGCGGGAGGTCGTGCGCGCGCTCATGTTCCTGCGGCTCAAGACGGTGTGCTCGGGACACACCGGCGTACGGCCCGAGGTCGCGCAGGCCATGGCGGACCTGCTCAACGCCGGGATCACCCCGGTCGTCCACGAGTACGGCTCGCTCGGCTGTTCCGGGGACCTCGCCCCGCTCAGCCACTGCGCCCTGGCCCTCATGGGCGAGGGCGAGGCCGAGGGCCCCGACGGGGTCACGCGCCCGGCGGGGGAGCTGCTGGAGGCGCACGGGCTCAAGCCCGTCGAGCTGCGCGAGAAGGAGGGCCTGGCGCTCCTCAACGGCACCGACGGCATGCTCGGCATGCTGCTCATGGCCCTCGACGACCTCGCGCGGCTCTACACCTCCGCCGATGTCACGGCCGCCCTGTCGCTGGAGGCGCTGCTCGGGACGGGCCGGGTGCTCGCGCCCGAACTGCACGCGATCCGGCCGCACCCGGGGCAGTCCGCGAGCGCCGCGAACATGCTCAAGGTGCTCGCCGGCTCCCAGCTCACCGGGCACCACCAGGACGACGCGCCGCGCGTGCAGGACGCCTACTCGGTGCGCTGCGCCCCGCAGGTGGCCGGCGCCGGGCGCGACACCCTCGCGCACGCCCGTACGGTCGCCGAGCGGGAACTGGCCGCCGCCGTGGACAACCCGGTGGTCCTGGATCTCGGCTCCGAGGGAGGGCGCGTGGAGTCGAACGGGAACTTCCACGGCGCCCCCGTCGCCTACGTCCTGGACTTCCTCGCCATCGCCGCCGCCGACCTCGCCTCGATCGCGGAGCGCCGTACCGACCGGCTGCTCGACAAGAACCGCTCGCACGGGCTGCCGCCGTTCCTCGCCGACGACGCCGGGGTCGACTCCGGGCTCATGATCGCCCAGTACACGCAGGCCGCCCTGGTCAGCGAGATGAAGCGGCTCGCCGCCCCCGCCTCCGTCGACTCGATCCCGTCCTCCGCGATGCAGGAGGACCACGTGTCGATGGGCTGGTCGGCCGCGCGCAAGCTGCGGACGGCCGTCGACAACCTCGCGCGGGTCGTCGCCGTCGAGCTGTTCGCCGCGACCCGGGCCCAGGAGCTGCGGACCGCCGACGGGGAGCTGAGCGCCGCCCCCGCCTCGCGCGCCGTGACCGAGGCGGCGCGGGCCGCCGGGGTCGGCGGCACCGGCCCGGACCGCTACCTGGCCCCCGACCTCGCCGCCGCCGAGGTCTTCGTGCGCGAGGGCAGAGTGGTCGCCGCCGCCGAGTCGGTCACCGGACCGCTGGCCTGAACCGGGCCGCCCGTGCCGCGCCCCGTGCTCCGGGGCGCGGCACGGGCGCGGGGGTCACAGCGCGCGGGAGCGGCGCGCCGAGTGCAGGACGAAACCGGCGCCGATACCGAGCGAGGCGAGCCCGCCGACGAGATACGGGGTCGTGTCCACCCCGCCGGTGTCGGCCAGCCGGTCACCGTCCGTGGCGGCCGTGGCCGCCCGCGTGTGCGCGGCCCGCGTGACGGCCGTCCCCCCGGCGGCCGGGGCCGGCGCCGAGTCGGCCACCTTCCCGGTCCGGGTCAGCTCGGTCGACGCGGGCCGCTCGGTGGCGGGGGCGGAATGCGCGGAGGGGACGAACCAGAGGGCGCCGAGCAGGGCGCCCGAGGCCGTGGCGGTCAACAGGGACCTACGGGCGACGGACGACACGTGGGTGATCTCCCTTGTGACGCTGGAGGGTTGGCGTGGGCTGATGGTAGTGACCACGGGCCGTGCCGCGAAAGCCGTACGGTCCGCGGGGCCGCCCGGCCTCCCGGCTTGCCCCGATTTGGCAGGAACCGCACTTGTGCGGTTTGCTCTGGCCCTGTGCGGAAACGCGATCCCGAATACGGCAACCGCGCACCGGAGATCCTCGTCTCAGGAGTTGGAGTGACCTGGGGGGACCTCCGGGGCGTGGCATTCCCCACATCGCGAGATCGGGGAATCGGACGAACCGGACGGGTGCTGTAGACAGGGATGGGGGATTTCCGTGGGCCGGCCGTACGGCCACCGCGGAAACGGACCCTGGCGGCCCGGGCACCCCGGGAAACCAAGGGGATTCGGCGACGATGGAGAAGCGTGTGATGACGGTCAGCAAGCGGCGCAAGGGGCTCGCCGCGGCGTCCGCCGTACTGGGTGGAGTGCTTGCGCTCTCGGCCTGCGGCGGCGGTGACGACGACGGGGGCTCGGGCTCCGACGGCAGCAAGAAGTCGCAGTCGCAGGTCGACAAGGCCGCTGCGGAGAAGGCGTCCGTCGCGCGAATAAAGATCACCCCCAAGGACGGCAGCTCCGCGGCGAGCATCAACAACGCCGCCCGGGTGAGTGTCGCGCAGGGCACCCTGACCACGGTGTCCGTGAAGTCGGCCGACGGCAAGGACGTGCCCGGCACGTTCTCCTCGGACAAGACGAGCTGGAAGCCGAGCGAGCAGCTGGAGCGGTCCACGACCTACAAGGTCGTCGCCGCCGCCAAGGACAAGGACGGAAGGGTCGCCCACGAGAACGGCTCCTTCACGACCGTGTCCCCGAAGAACAGCTTCATCGGCAACTTCACCCCCGAGGACGGCTCGACCGTCGGCGTCGGCATGCCCGTGTCGATCAACTTCGACAAGGGCATCACCGACAAGAAGGCCGTGCAGTCCGGGATCAGCGTCTCCAGCGACTCCGGGCAGGAGGTCGTCGGCCACTGGTTCAACAACCAGCGCCTGGACTTCCGGCCCGAGCAGTACTGGAAGGCCGGTTCCACCGTGACCCTCAAGCTCAAGCTCGACGGGGTCGAGGGCGCGGACGGGGTCTACGGCGTCCAGCAGAAGACCGTCACCTTCAAGATCGGCCGCAATCAGGTCACGACCGTCGACGCCGCCACGAAGACCATGAAGGTCACCCGGGACGGCAAGACGATCAAGACCATCCCGATCTCGGCCGGTTCCCCGGAGAACAAGACGTACGAGGGCCAGATGGTGATCTCCCAGAAGTTCAAGGAGACCCGGATGGACGGCGCCTCCGTCGGCTTCACGGACGACGACGGCAAGGGCGAGTACGACATCAAGGACGTGCCGCACGCGATGCGTCTGTCGACCTCGGGCACCTTCATCCACGGCAACTACTGGGGCAACCCGTCGATCTTCGGCAACGCCAACACGAGCCACGGCTGCGTCGGCATCCAGGACGCCAAGGGCGCGAACAACCCGAACACCCCGGGCGCCTGGTTCTACGACAACTCCATGGTCGGTGACGTCGTGGTCGTCAAGAACACCGGCGACAAGACCATCCCGCCGGACAACGGCCTCAACGGCTGGAACCTCGACTGGGCGCAGTGGAAGGCCGGTTCGCAGGTCTGATCCGGCTCCACCCCGGTCGCGACGCACAGGGCGGCGGTCCCCTCACGGACGAGGGGGCCGCCGCCCTCGCTCGTGCGCGACCACCTTCTCATCGTCCTCTTATGCCCTCCTTAACCGGCCGTCAGGAGTCCTCCCTACGGTCAGCGCATGTTCTTCACCTACCTGCGGCGCGAACTGCGCCGCCGCAGAAAGGCCGCCCTCGTGGTCGCCTCGGGCCTCGCGCTCGGCATCGCCCTGGTCATCGTCGTCAACTCGGTGGCCGCCGGGATGAGCCAGGCGCAGGACAAGGTGCTCCAGTCCCTGTACGGGCTCGGCACCGACATGACGGTCACCAAGGCGGCCACCCCGCCCAAGGAGGGTGAAGGAGGGGGCCGCCCGCGCTTCGACTTCGACGCCAAGGACGACGGGGACGAGGCCGAGCAGAGCAGCGACCGCGTGATGGTCCAGGGCTTCCAGACCCTCGCCTCCTCCACCGTCACCGAGGTCGGCGCCCAGCGCGACGTCGCCGAGGCCGTCGGCGGGCTCAGCCTCCAGGTCATGAAGGTCAACGGCTCCTTCAAACGCGGCGAGTTCCGGCAGGAGCAGGGCGCCGGGGGCGGCCAGGGGCCCGGCGGCTCCTCCGGCCGGCCCCAGGGGCGGGTGGAGGGCGGCGGCGCCCAGTTCGACGTCGACTCCTACTCCGTGTACGGCGCCGACGTCGCGCACCCCGCGCTCGGCCCGCTGACCTCCTCGAAGATCACCCAGGGGCGCGGCTTCACCGCGAAGGACGCCGACGCGGCCTCCGCGATCGTCGACAGCGCCTACGCGAAGGAGAAGAAGCTCTCGACCGGCTCGAAACTCACCGTGCACGGCACCAAGTTCACCGTCGTCGGCATCGCGACCGCCGACAGCGGGGACGCCGCCGCCAACGTGTACGTACCGCTGAAGAGGGCGCAGAGCCTCGCGGACGCCAAGAACAAGGTCACCACCGTCTACGTCAAGGCCGCCGGCTCGCAGCGGATCGACAGCGTCAAGTCCGCGATCCGCAAGAACGTCCCGGGGACGACCGTCACCACCTCCGCCGACCTCGCCGACACCGTGTCCGGTTCGCTGTCCACCGCCTCCTCGCTCGCCACGAGCGTCGGCCGCTGGCTGTCCGTCGTGGTGCTCGCCGCCGCCTTCCTCGTCGCCGGACTGCTCACCGTGTCCGCCGTGGGCCGCCGCGTGCGCGAGTTCGGCACCCTCAAGGCGCTCGGCTGGCGCAGCCGCCGGGTCACCGGACAGGTCGTCGGGGAGGCCGTCGTCAACGGCCTCGTCGGCGGCGCCCTCGGCATCGCCGTCGGACTGCTCGCCGCGTACGTCGTGACCGCCGTCAGCCCCACCCTGACCGCCCAGCTCGGCGCGGGCGCCGGCTCCGGCCGGGGCGCGGGCGGGTTCGGGGGCGGTGGCTTCGGCGGCGGGCCCGGCCGGCAGGCCGCGGGCAAGGCCCTCGACATCTCGCTGAGCGCCCCCGTCTCCGGCACGACCGTCGCCCTCGCCGTGGGCCTCGCGGTCGCCGGGGGACTCGTCGCGGGCGCCTTCGGCGGCTGGCGCGCCTCCCGGCTGCGGCCCGCCGACGCCCTGCGCCGCGTCGAGTAGCCCCGCCCCGCAGCCAGCCCCCTCGTCCCCCTTCGCAGAAGGCAGCAAGCAGCATGTATCAGCTTCGCGGTGTCACCAAGCAGTACCGCCGGGGCCGGGAGACCGTCGACGCGCTCGCCGGGGTCGACCTGACCATCGGCGACGGCGACCGGCTCGTCATCCAGGGCCCCACCGGAGGCGGGAAGTCCACCCTCCTCCAGGTCCTCGGCGGCCTCGACCGGCCCACCTCCGGCAGCGTCGAACTCGACGGCACCGATCTCGCGCGGCTCAGCGAGGCCCGCCTGACCCGGGTCCGCAGCGACGCGATCGGATTCGTCTTCCAGAGCTTCAACCTCATACCGACGCTCACCGCCCACGAGAACGTCGAGACCGCCCTCGTCCCCCTCAGGGTCAAGACCGCGGAACGCCGCGAACGGGCCGCCGAGGCGCTGCGCTCGGTGGGCCTCGGCGAACGCCTCGGCCACCTGCCCTCCGAACTCTCCGGCGGCCAGCAGCAACGCGTCGCGATCGCCCGCGCCCTCGTCAAGAACCCCAAGGTGCTGCTCGCCGACGAACCCACCGGCAACCTCGACGAGTCCATGCGCGACGAGATCATGGAACTGCTCGAAGGGCTCTGGAAGGAACACGGGCTGACCTTCGTCATGGTCACCCACGACAGCGGCATCGCCCGCCGCGCCCCGCGCCTCGCGACCCTCAGGAAGGGGAGGATCACCCTGCGGGAGCGGACGGGGGCCTGACCCGGTTCGGCGGGGGCGGGCGGGGCCCGGCGCGACGCGAGGGGACTCAGCGGGCCGGGCGCCTGGTCACGGTCCACCGGGCCGGGCGCGTCGCGGCGAAGTCCTTCAGCGGGCCGGGCGTCCCCGCAAGGTGTCCGGCCCCGGTCCCAGGGCGCCGGGGCCCGTGTCCGTCGTCGCTCCCGCCTCCGGGGCACCCGGGCCCGCGCTCCCCGCCTTCGGGCCCGGCTCCCAGCTCGACAGCAGTCGGAGCGCCTGCGCGGAGGCCGAGCCCGGCTCGGCGTGGAAGACCATCAGCGACTGCGCCGGATCGTCCGGCAGCCGCAGCCGCTCGAAGGACAGCGTGAGCGGGCCCACCAGCGGATGGTTCAGCGCCTTCTCGCCGAACCCCAGATCCCGCACCTCGTGCGCCGCCCACAGGCGGCGGAAGTCCTCGCTGCGCACCGACAGGTCCCCGACCAGCACCGACAGCTCCGGGTCGCCCACGCACTGCCCGGCGTACACCCGCAGCGCGCTCACCGTCTCGGCCGCCTTCGCCTCCCAGTCCGCGTACAGCGTCCGCATCGAGGGTTCCAGGAAGACGAGGCGCGCGTAGTTGCGCCGCTCCTCGGGCAGCGCGCCGAAACCGAACACCGCGCTCGCGAGCCGGTTCCAGCCGAGGATGTCCGTACGCCGGCCCATGACGTACGCCGGGACCCTCTCCATCGACTCCAGCAGCGTCCCGACGGCCGGGCGCAGGAGCTGGGGCCGCAACCGGCCCTTCTTCTTCGCGTGGGCCCCGGACCGGGTCAGGTGCAGCAGGTGCTCCCGTTCGGTGTCCGACAGCCGCAGCGCCCGCGCGATCGCGTCCAGGACCTCCGCCGACACGTTGCGGCCGTTGCCCTGCTCCAGCCGCGTGTAGTACGCCACGGACACCCCGGCGAGCTGCGCCAGCTCCTCCCGGCGCAGCCCCGGGACCCTGCGGTGCCGGCCCAGATCGGGCAGCCCCACGTCCTGCGGCTTGAGCCGGGCCCTGCGGCCGCGCAGGAACTCGCTCAGCTCCGCCTTCGGGTCCAGCGCGCCGCCGGGGCCGACGGAGGGGGAGGCGGGCGCGGACGCGGACGGAAGGCTGCTCATACCCCCAGTATGGCGAAGGCCGCGCGAACCCCGGGCCCGCGCCCGGACCGGCCCCTTCCCCGTTCCGGGCCGGGAACGTGTCCCCGCTGGTGGTACGCACGGCGGTCGTACGTACAAGGGGGGCCTGGGTGTCCGCGGGACGATCGGGCAGGGTGGAGGAGGAAGGGGACCGGCGCGATCCGCCGGCCCCGCCCCCGTCCTCTGACTACCTCTGGAGCATCCCAGGCATGACCAGCCCCACCGCCGTCCCCGCCTACGCCGCCCCCGCGCCCAAGGCCCCCCTGGAGCGCACCACCATCGCGCGCCGTCCGGTCGGCGAGCACGACGTCCTCATCGACATCAAGTACGCCGGCATCTGCCACTCCGACATCCATCAGGTGCAGGAGGGCTGGGGCACCGGCATCTTCCCGATGGTCCCCGGCCACGAGATCGCCGGAGTCGTCAGCGAGGTCGGCCCCGGTGTCACGAAGTACTCCGTGGGCGACCACGTCGGCGTCGGCTGCTTCGTCGACTCCTGCCGCGCGTGCGAGTACTGCGAGCAGGGCCTGGAGCAGTACTGCGTGAACGGCTCCACCGCCACGTACAACGGCCGCGACAAGAACGGCGACCCCACCTACGGCGGCTACTCCACGCACCTCGTCGTCGACGAGAACTACGCCGTGCGCATCCCCGAGGGCCTCGGCCTCGACGAGGCGGCCCCGCTGCTGTGCGCCGGGATCACCACGTACTCCCCGCTGCGGCACTGGAACGCGGGTCCCGGCAAGAAGGTCGCGGTGATCGGCCTCGGCGGGCTCGGGCACATGGCCGTCAAGATCGCGCACGCCATGGGCGCCGAGGTCACCGTCCTGAGCCAGTCGCTGCGCAAGAAGGACGACGGCCTGCGACTGGGCGCCGACCACTACTACGCCACCAGCGACGAGGCCACCTTCACGGAGCTGCGCGCCCGGTTCGACCTGATCGTCTCCACGGTCTCCGCCCCGCTCCCGATCGACGCGTACCTGAGGCTGCTCAAGGTCGACGGGGCCTTCGTCAACGTCGGCGCCCCCGAGGAGCCGAACTCCGTCAACATGTTCTCGCTCATCGCGGGCCGCAAGACCCTGGCCGGCTCCGCCATCGGCGGGATCGCCGAGACCCAGGAGATGCTGGACTTCTGCGCGGAGCACCGGATCGGCGCGGAGATCGAACTCATCGGCGCGCAGCAGATCAACGAGGCGTACGAGCGGGTCCAGTCCAGCGACGTCCGCTACCGCTTCGTCATCGACACGGCGACGATCTGAGCCACCGGCCACCGGCCACCGGCCACCGGCCACCGGCAGGGCGAGGGGCCCTTTACCCGCGAGGTAATCGACCCGCGCCGCGCCGCCCGGAAGGATTCGGGGTGCCCCCGCCACGCACGGCGGGGGCACCCCGAACCCGTTCCCCGTCCCTTCCGGGAGGCACCGCCATGACCGCGTACGCCCTGGCGCACCTGTACCCCGGCGAGCCGCACGCCGAGGTCGTCACGTACATCGAGCGCATCCAGGACACCCTGGACCCCTACCGGGGCCGTTTCCTCGTGCACGGCGCGGAGGTCGAGACGCTGGAGGGGGACTGGCCCGGCACCGTCGTGATCATCGCCTTCCCCGGCATGGAGCAGGCCCGCGCCTGGTACGGCTCCCCGGCCTACCGCGCGCTGCTCCCGCTGCGCACCCGTCACATGGACGGCGACACGATCCTCGTGCGGGGCGTGCCCGAGGGCTACGACCCGCGCGAGACGGCCCGGCGCGTCCGGGAGCGGACGGAGGCCGCCGCGCGCCCCTGACCGCCCTCCCGCCGGCTCAGGAGTCGCGGCCCCTGACCGGCCCCCTCCCCGCCGGCTCAGGACTCCAGCAGCTCCCGCGAAAGCTCCCACAGGCGCGTCGCGTTGACCGGGGACACGGCGTACGCGGCGACCCCGGTGAAGTCCTCCGGGCGGCGGTGCACGACGGGTGCCTCCTCGCCGTCCTCGAAGTAGCGGCCGCCCAGCCCCTCCAGGACCGGCGAGGTGGCCAGCAGCACGGAGGTCGCCGCGCCCTGCGCCACCGACTTCCGCCGCTCGGGCGGCGTCGTCAGCCGGTTGCCGACGTGCCGCTGGAGCCTGGTCGCGATGGCACCGGGGTTGAGGGAGTTCGCGAAGACGCCGTCCCCGGCCCAGCGGCGGCTCGCCTCGACGGCGAACAGGATGTTGGCGGTCTTCGACTGCCCGTAGGCCAGCCACGGGTCGTAGGGCCGGAACAGGAAGTGCGGATCGTCGAAGACGACGGGGGACAGCAGGTTCGCGTTCGAGGCGACCGACACGATCCGGGCCCCGTGCGCCGCCGCGAGCGCCCCGTGCAGCCCGGTCGCGAGCCCGAAGTGCCCGAGGTGGTTGGTCGCGAACTGCAACTCCCAGCCCTCCGCGGTGCGGGTCTCCGGGGACGCCATGACGCCCGCGTTGTTGACCAGCAGGTGCAGCGGCCCCGTCCAGGACTCGGCGAAGGCGCGTACCGAGGCCCGGTCGGCGAGGTCCAGCGGCGCGACCCGCACGGAACCGGCCGCGTCCTTCCCGAGCCCCCCGGTGATCGTGGCGGCCACCTTGTGCCCGGCCTCGGCATCACGCACGGCGAGCGTCACCTCGGCCCCCGCCGACGCGAGGACCCGGGCCGTCTCGGCCCCGATCCCGGAGGCGGCCCCGGTCACGACGGCCCGGCGCCCGCCCAGGCCGATCCCCTCGATCACGTCCTCGGCGGTCGAGGCGAAACCGAAGGGCGTGGTGAGCGGCGGGGCGGGGACGGGGAGAGGAAGCGTCGACGAGAACATCGGGAGAATCCGCCTTCCGGTGGCGCGGTGCGTGTGGGGGGGTCCAGAGGGGCGAGCGGGCGATACGGGCGAGGAGCACGTTATGCGAGGCGGGGGCCCGGCCCGCGCACCCACGACGGCCCGGCGCGCGGGTCCCGCCCGAAGCGGCCGCGTACCCGGCCGCGCACCCCTCCGGCGCGGTCCGCCGCCTCACCCGTCCCCCGTTCCCCGTTCCCCGCCAGGTTCCCCCGGCAGCCGCGCGCCGGCCAGTGCCCCGCCGGCCCTGGTAGTGGCGGGACCAGGACGAGCCGCCACCGAGGGGCCGCACGGGACAGGCGGCGGGAGTGCGCACGGACGGCAGCGAAAGGCACCGCTCACCGCGAAAGCGTCGCCGGGTTCCCGCCGTTCGCCTCGTAACCGGCCACGGCCAGGGCCCGGTAGACCGCGTACTCGGCCGCGGGGTCCTCGTTCGCCGTCCACGGGAGGGCGCCCACGTAGCCGTCGACGTGGACGATCTGCTCCATCGCCTCGCGCCAGCGCTGCGCCCGCACCAGGAACATCAGCAGGAGGTGGCGGACCAGGGGCAGGACCGGGTCGTCGGCGCGCGCCTGGTGGACGGCGAACAGGGCGCCCTCGATCGCGCGGGAGACGACGGCCGTGCCGTAGAAGTCGCGGACCATCGGGACCTCGGGCAGGTGCTCGTAGAGCGAGAACAGGGGGAGCGCGGCCAGCAGGGAGCCGCGCGGGGCGCGGGCGGCGGCGGCCTGCGCGAAGGAGTCGGCGAGGTCGGCGGAGCCGTGCCACTTCTCGCACCAGTACTGGAGCGCCGCCAGATGCGCGCCCATGTGGGCGGGGGCCCGGTCCAGGATCTTCAGCCAGATCTGCTCGAACTCCTCGTGCGCCACACCCAGACCCCGCGCGACCGTCAGCTCCGTGACGTACGGGACCGGGTCGCCCGGGGCGAGCAGCGCCGCCTGGCCGCTCGCGGTGCGCGCCTCCTCCAGGATGATCCGGAACTCGTCCGAGCCGGGCGCCGAGGTCCGCCACGCCTGCTGCACCAGGAACTCCGCGTGCACCGCGGCGCCTCCCGCGTCCTTCGGTGCCTCGGCGCGCCAGCGCCGCAGCCAGCCGCCGCCCTCCCCGGGCCGCCGGGCCAGCTCCAGCGAGGCCGCGCCCGCGAAGGACTGCACCCGCTGCCAGCGCGCCTCCCCGTGCTTGTCGGTGCCCGAGAGCAACTGCGCGGCCGCGCGCCACTCCTGGGTGTGCTGCACGACCT
Organism: Streptomyces sp. NPDC007088; assembly: GCF_042869355.1. Taxonomy (NCBI): domain Bacteria; kingdom Bacillati; phylum Actinomycetota; class Actinomycetes; order Kitasatosporales; family Streptomycetaceae; genus Streptomyces; species Streptomyces sp. NPDC007088. The sequence continues at coordinate 31,162 of NZ_JBIAFO010000013.1, read as the reverse complement.
CCAGGACGTCCAGCAGGTCCTGGTCGGGTCCGGGCATACGTACGTCCAGGTCCTCCTGGAGGATGAACCCGTAGGCGGCGGGGTCCGCCGCGTCGGGGGAGCCCGGCAGCACCTGCCGGATGCCGCCGCCGGCGCCCCGCCGCAGCAGCGGCACGAGCACGGCGCCGATCAGGACGACACCCATCAGGACCCACAGAATCTCCATGCCTCCAAGCGAACCAGACGGCCACGCGTTCTGGCGAACCCCGGCCACCTCCCGCGGGGCACTACGCTCGGGGCTCATGACCGACAGGCACCCCGTCGACGCGTTCGACAACTTCGAGACCCTCGCGATCCACGCGGGCAACACCGCGGACCCCCTCACCGGCGCCGTCGTCCCGCCGATCTATCAGGTGTCGACGTACAAACAGGACGGCGTGGGCGGGCTGCGCGGCGGCTACGAGTACAGCCGCAGCGCCAACCCCACCCGCACCGCCCTGGAGGAGAACCTCGCGGCGCTGGAGGGCGGCCGGCGCGGCCTCGCCTTCGCCTCGGGGCTCGCGGCCGAGGACTGCCTGCTGCGCACCCTGCTCAGCCCCGGCGACCACGTCGTCATCCCCGACGACGCGTACGGCGGCACCTTCCGGCTGTTCGCGAAAGTGATCAGCCGCTGGGGCGTCGACTTCTCCGTCGCCGACACCTCCGACCCGCGGGCGGTGCGCGCCGCGCTCACGGACCGGACCAAGGCGATCTGGGTCGAGACGCCCTCCAACCCGCTGCTCGGCATCAGCGACATCACCGCGCTCGCCGAGGTCGCCCGGTCCGCCGGTATCCGCCTCGTCGTCGACAACACCTTCGCGAGCCCCTACCTCCAGCAGCCGCTCGCCCTCGGCGCCGACGTCGTCGTGCACTCCACGACCAAGTACATGGGCGGCCACTCCGACGTCGTCGGCGGCGCCCTCGTCACCTCCGACGAGGCGCTCGGCGAGGAACTCGCGTACCACCAGAACGCCATGGGCGCCGTCGCCGGCCCCTTCGACGCGTGGCTCGTACTGCGCGGCGTCAAGACCCTCGCCGTGCGCATGGACCGGCACAGCGAGAACGCCACCCGCGTCGCCGACATGCTCACCCGGCACCCCAAGGTGACCCGCGTGCTCTACCCCGGGCTGCCCGAGCACCCCGGCCACGAGACCGCCGCCAAGCAGATGCGGGCCTTCGGCGGCATGGTGTCCTTCCAGGTCGCGGGCGGCGAGGAGGCGGCCGTCGCGGTGTGCGACCGCGCCAGGCTGTTCACCCTCGGCGAGTCCCTGGGCGGCGTCGAGTCCCTGCTGGAGCACCCCGGCCGCATGACGCACGCCTCGGCCGCGGGCTCCCCGCTGGAGGTCCCCGCCGACCTCGTCCGGCTGTCCGTCGGCATCGAGTCCGCCGACGACCTGATCGCCGACCTGCGCGAGGCCCTCGGCTGAAGAGCCGGGACCTGAGGGGCCCGCGGGCCCCTCGGCAGTACGGACCTCACCAGTACTGAAGGGGTGGAGTCGTCACCGTCGGCGGCTCCACCCACGGCCTGGCCACCATCGCCCACACCGCGAAGACGGCCACCGCCACCCCCAGCGCGCACCAGCCCGCCCGGCGCAGCCGCCGCCGACGGCGCGCGATCCGCCGGCCGCGCCGCAGCGCCCGCCCGGCCAGCCCCGCGGGCACCGGCGGCGAGGCGACCGCCTCCAGCAGCGCCCGCGCCCGCGCCTCCTTGCGCTCCGGAAGGTTCACCCGCGCCCCCGCGCGCTCACGGGGCCACCGGCCCGGCGTGCCGGGCGCCGGGCGCCCGCCGCGGATGCAGCAGCGTGTGGACCGCCCCCGCGCACACCGCCTCGACCAGATCCTCGGGCAGCGCGAGGAGCGCCGCGATCTGCTCCGCCGCCACCCCCTCGTACAGGCGCAGGACGAGCACGAGCCTGGCCCGCGGCTCCAGCACGGACAGGGGGCCGCCGCGCGGGGCGCGCCGGCGCCAGGCGGAACGCGCGAAGCGCAGCGCCAGATCGCTGCGGGTGTGCTCGTACGGGTCCTCGCCCCCGCCCAGACGTCCCCACGCGGCGTACGTGCGCGCCAGGGACAGTTCGAGCAGCCGCCCGGCCAGCGGGGCGGCCTCGGGCGGCTCCGCCGTCAGCAGGGCCGCGGTGCGCAGCAGACGCGGCGCCGCACCGGCGACGTACGCCTCGAACTCGCGGTCCGCGCGCCGCCGTCGGACAGACCCACTTCCGCGCACCCTCGCCCCCCGCCCTCCGGAGACCCGACCGGATCTCATCAGAAGGCCAAGGCGGCGCCCCGTCAACCCCCGGGTGGCTTCAGGGGGTTCGTGGCCGCCGTCCGGCCGGGCGGGGGATCAGCGGGCCTGGTCCGGCCCCTGGCCGCTCTCGCCGGGACCCTCGCCGGACAGCGCCTCCGCGCGGCCCTCGCGGCTCGCCTGGCGCTGGAGCAGGGCCGTGTTGAACCGGGTGAGCAGGGCCGTGAACATCTCCCGCTCCTCGGGCGCCCAGCTGTCCGTCAGCTCGGCCATCAGCGCCCGGCGCGAGGCACGGACCTCCGCGAGGCGGGCCTGTCCGCGCGGGGACAGCTGGAGCACGACGGCCCGGCCGTCCTCGGGGTGCGAGGTCCGCTTGACCAGGCCGGTGTCCACGAGCGGGGCCACCTGCCGGGTCACCGTGGAGGAGTCGATGCCCATGCTGGCCGCGAGGGCCTTGACCCCCATGGGGCCTTCGTTGTCGAGACGGTTCAGCAGCAGGTACGCGGCCCGGTCCATCGAGTTGCGGACCTGGCCGATCCCGCCGAGGCGCGTCTGTTCCGCCCGCCGGGCGAAGACCGCCACGGCGTGCTGGAGGGTTTCGAGCAGACCGGAATCGCTCTCGGTCGTCATGTCCGGAGATGTGGGCATGGCCGGGGCTCACTTCATGCTTGGCTGGCTGGGTTGGGGGACAGCGTACGCGGCAACGACGCCATACGGACCGGGGGTGCGTAAACCAAGGGAAGGTCATTTTTTCCCCACACCTGCTTGACCCGGGGGCCCGCAGAAGGTATCCGGATTCATCCCGCACCTACCGCCGCGCGCATTCCGCGCCCGCCCGCCGCCGGGCGCTGGGACACTGGAGCGCATGAACTTCCGCACGGCCCGGTCGCTGCCCTCCGTGACCCTCGACGACGTACGAGGCGCGCAGAAGATGCTGGCCGGCGTCGCCAGAGTCACCGCGCTGGACAGCAGCCGCCACCTGTCCGGGCTGGTCGGCGCCCCCGTACTCCTCAAGTGCGAGAACCTCCAGCGCACCGGCTCCTTCAAACTGCGCGGCGCCTACGTACGGATCTCCGGGCTGCTCCCGGAGGAGCGGGCCGCCGGGGTCGTCGCCGCGAGCGCCGGCAACCACGCGCAGGGCGTCGCCCTCGCCTCCGCGCTGCTCGGCGTGCACGCGACCGTGTTCATGCCCTCCGGCGCCCCGCTGCCCAAGGTCGCCGCGACCCGCGAGTACGGCGCCGAGGTCCGCCTGCACGGAGAGGTCGTCGACGAGACCCTCGCCGCCGCCATCGAGTACGCCGAGGCCACCGGGGCCGTCTTCATCCACCCCTTCGACCACCCCGACGTCATCGCGGGACAGGGCACCGTCGGCCTGGAAATCCTCGACCAGTGCCCCGGCGTGCGCACCGTCCTCGTCGGCGTGGGCGGCGGCGGGCTCGCGGCCGGTGTCGGCGTCGCCGTCAAGGCGCTGCGGCCCGAGGTGCGGGTGATCGGCGTGCAGGCGGCCGGGGCGGCGCCCTATCCGCCCTCGCTGGCCGCCGGCCGGCCCGTCGCCGTGTCCGCGCCCAGCACCATGGCTGACGGTATCCGGGTCGGCCGCCCCGGCGACGTGCCCTTCGCCCTCGTCAAGGACGTCGTCGACGAGGTGCGCACGGTGACCGAGGCCGAACTCTCCCGCGCGCTGCTGCTGTGCCTGGAACGCGCCAAACTCGTCGTCGAACCCGCCGGGGCCGCCCCCGTCGCCGCGCTGCTCGCCGACCCGGCCGCCTTCGAGGGGCCCGTGGTCGCCGTCCTGTCCGGCGGCAACGTCGACCCGCTCCTGCTCCAGGGCGTCCTGCGGCACGGCATGGCCGCGACCGGCCGCTACCTGTCCCTGCGGCTGCGCCTGCCGGACCGGCCCGGCGCGCTCGCCGGACTGCTCGGCGTCCTGTCGGCGGCCGACGCGAACGTCCTCGACGTACGGCACGTCCGCACCGACGCCCGGCTGGCCCTGACCGAGGCCGAGGTCGAGGTGCACCTGGAGACCCAGGGCCCCGGACACCGCGCCGAGGTCGAGACGGCCCTGCGCACGGCCGGATACGGGGCGACGAGCACGCAGGACGCGCGGACGTCCGTGGAGCGGGACGTCTGAGGCACGAGAGGCACGAGAGGCACGAGGGGCACGAGGGGTACGAGGAGCACGGGGCTCCCGGAGCGCCCGGAGCGCCCGGAGCGCCCGGAGCGCGAGGAGCGCGGGGCCCCCGGAGTACGCGGCGCGCGGGGCGCCCGCAGCGCTCCGGGCGCCGGGCCGGGCGCCGCCCCACCGGCCGCCTCCCCCGACAGCGCGTTCCGGCGCGCGGGGCGGGGTACCCGACCCTAGGCTTTCGACTGTCCCGCGACGCGGGGCCGCGGCCGACCTAGGACGACTGGGGGAGCGAACATGCCCGGTGCCGTGCACGCCGAAGGACTCGTCAAGCACTTCGGCGAGGTCCGGGCCCTGGACGGGGTCGACCTCGACGTACCCGAGGGCAGCGTCCTCGGGGTCCTCGGCCCCAACGGGGCGGGGAAGACGACGGCGGTGCGCTGCCTGACGACGCTGCTGCGGCCCGACGCGGGCCGGGCGACCGTCGCCGGGATCGACGTCGTGGAACGCCCCAACGACGTACGCCGGGTCATCGGCCTGTCCGGGCAGTTCGCCGCCGTCGACGAGTACCTGACCGGCCGGGAGAACCTGGAAATGGTCGGCCGGCTCTATCAGGTCAGGGGGAAGGCGGCGAAGGCGCGCGCCGACGAGCTGCTGGAGCAGTTCCACCTCGCCGACGCGGCCGACCGCACGGCCCGCACGTACAGCGGCGGCATGCGGCGCCGCCTCGACCTCGCCGCCGCCCTCGTCGTCTCCCCGCCCGTGATGTTCATGGACGAACCCACGACCGGGCTCGACCCGCGCAACCGCCAGCAGCTGTGGGAGGTCATCCAGGACCTCGTGGCGGGCGGGACGACCCTCCTGCTCACCACGCAGTACCTGGAGGAGGCCGACCACCTCGCGCACGACATCGTCGTGATCGACCGGGGCCGGGTCATCGCCCGGGGCACCTCCGACGAGCTGAAGGCGCAGGTCGGCGGGGAGCGCGTCGAACTCGTCGTCCACGAGCGGGAGAACCTGACCTCGGCGGCCGAGGTACTGCGCGGCTTCGCGCGCGGTGAGCCGGCCGTCTCCGAGCACACCCGCGGGCTCACCGTCCCCGTCGAGGGCGGGGCCCGGCTGCTCGCCGAGGTCATCAGGGCGCTGGACTCCCGGGGCATCGAGATCGACGACATCGGGCTGCGCCGCCCCACCCTCGACGACGTGTTCATCACCCTCACGGGCCACGCGGCCCAGGAGGCCGAGGACGCGGCGAACGGCGGGAGACCGGACGGTACGCGGAACCGGGACGCTCCGGACGCGGACGCCCCGGAGACGGGGGCGGGCGGGGCCTCGGGCGAGCCGGGGACGGAAGCGGGCGGGGCCTCGGGCGGTCGCGGTCACGCGCCGGACGGCGAGGGCGGCGGCAGTACGCGGGACGACCGGTCGGGCCGTCCGCGAAACGGCGAAGGCCACGGCGAGGAGACGGTGCGATGAGCGCGCAGACCAGCAGCCCGCTGCGGAACGGCCCGCCGGTACCCGCCTCCGGCGGCGGCCTCGGGCAGTCCCTCCACGACACCTGGGTCATTTGCAAGCGCAATCTGATCCGCATGGTGCGCATCCCCGAGGTCCTGGTGTTCGGCCTCGTCCAGCCGGTCATGTTCGTCGTGCTGTTCAGCTACGTGTTCGGCGGTTCCATCGCGCTGCCGGGCGCCGGACTGAGCGCCGCCGCCTACCGCGAGTACCTGATGGCGGGGATCTTCGCGCAGACCGTGACCTTCGCGACCGCCGGGGCCAGCGCCGGACTCGCCGAGGACATGCAGAAGGGCCTGGTCGACCGGTTCCGCTCGCTGCCGATGAGCCGGGGCGCCGTCCTGAGCGGCCGCACCCTCGCCGACTCGGCGCAGACCGCGCTGATCCTCGTCGTCCTCGCGGGCGTCGCCCTCATCGTCGGCTGGCGCACCCACGAGAACTTCGGGAAGGTCCTCGCCGGCTTCGGGCTGCTGCTCCTGCTCGGCTACGCCTTCTCCTGGATCGGCGCGCTCATCGGCCTCCTCGTGCGCACCCCGGAGGCCGCGACCTCGGGGGGCCTCGTGTGGCTGTTCCCCCTGACCTTCGTGTCGACGGCCTTCGTGCCCTCGCAGAACATGCCGGCGGTCCTCGGGCACATCGCCGAGTGGAACCCGTTCAGCGCGACCGTGCAGGCGTGCCGGGACCTGTTCGGCAACGCCCTGCCCGGCGGCGCGCCCTCCGGCGCCTGGCCGATGCAGCACCCGGTGTGGGCCTCACTGATCTACTCGGTCCTCATCGTCCTGGTGTTCCGCACCCTCGCCGTACGCCGCTACCGCAAGGCCACGAGCTGAGCCGCCCGGCGCCCGCCGCGCCGGGAACGCCGACAGGGGCCGCCCGCCGCCGGTGAACGGCGTGCCGGACGGCCCCCCGGGGAGACCTGCGGGTGGATCAGCCCACGTACGGCTTCGCGGCGAGGATCGTCACCGAGGCGGTCTTGCCGTTGGGCAGCTCGTACTCCGCTACGTCACCGACCTTCTTGCCGTTGACGCCCGTGCCCAGCGGGGACTGCGGGGAGTAGGTCTCGATGTCGCTGCTCGCGTACTCGCGGGAAGCCATCAGGAAGGTGACCGTGTCGTCCTCGTCGCCGTCGAAGGCGATCGTGACGACCATGCCCGGCTCCACCACACCGTCGTCCGCGGGGGCCTCGCCCACCTTGGCGTGGTCGAGGAGCTGTGTGAGCTGGCGAATCCGGAGCTCCTGCTTGCCCTGCTCCTCCTTGGCCGCGTGGTACCCGCCGTTCTCGCGCAGGTCCCCCTCCTCGCGCGCCGCCTCGATCTTCTTGGCGATCTCGATGCGCGCGGGACCAGACAGATCCTCCAGCTCGCTCTTCAGCTGGTTGTACGCCTCCTGGGTCAGCCAGGTGACGTTGTCGCTGGTCTGGGTCACAGGTGCTCCTCGTAGGTACTCGGAATACAAAGCAACGCCCTACCAGAAGAATGGTCCCTCTTCGGTGGGCGAAACCACGAGCCTAACAATTCCGGCGTCCCAGGGGGAGCACATAAGCCGTGGCAGATTCGTCGGCGCTGGTCGCGGGCGCGGGGCACGGGGGCACCGGGGCCCCGGGCGGCACGCGTAGCGGGTGGCTCAGACGGTGTGAGCGGGCCGCTGTGCCGGTGGGGGCCGGCCGCCGTGCCGGTGTGAACCGGGGCCCCTCAACCGGTGCGCCGGGCCCCTCACCCGGTGGAAGCCGGTCCGCTCACCCGGTGTGGCAGCCGACCAGTTCCGCGTTGGTGCCGCGCGCCGTCGTCCGCAGCGTGACGACCTTGTCGACGCGGCCCCGGTCCTGGTCGAAGCGGAAGTCGGCCCGGCCCACCTCGGCGCCGTCCTCCGACTGGGAGCGCATCGTGCAGTAGCCCTTGACGCCGTCGTCCTTGCGGACCTCCAGGTGGACCTGCACCTCGTGGTCGGTGACCACCTGGAACTTGATCACCTCGGCGCTGATGTCCTGACCGGCGATGTAGCTGTAGCCGAACCAGCCCACCAGGACCAGCAGCACCACGCCGAGCACAGAACCGACGATCGTCAGCCTGCGGTCCGCGTTCCGTTCGGCGCTGCGGCCGTAACGACCTTCGGGGCGAACCGCCGTCATGATCGTTCCCTTCGGAGTCACGCGCTACGGGGGAGTTCCGCGCGGTACCGGCAGTTCCGCGCCGCCCGGAGTTCCGCGCTGCGCGGAAGCCGGAATTTTCCCGCCCCCGGTTCGGTCACTATAGAAGCCTCCGTCCGGCCGTCCGATCCCGCCCCACGACCCCGTCCCCGTCCCCCGAGGTCCCGGCCGTCCGACGGACGCTGCGTCCGCGCAGTGACAGACGAAGCATCGCGCTCACGCGACGAAGAGACGAATCACCGAGGAACGAGCCTTGACTGAACAGCTGCGCCTGATGGCCGTCCACGCCCACCCCGACGACGAGTCGAGCAAGGGCGCGGCCACGATGGCCAAGTACGTGTCCGAGGGGGTGGACGTGCTGGTCGTCACCTGCACCGGGGGCGAGCGGGGCTCCATCCTCAACCCCAAGCTCCAGGGCGACTCCTACATCGAGGAGAACATCCACGAGGTCCGCAGGAAGGAGATGGACGAGGCCCGCGAGATCCTCGGCGTCCAGCAGACCTGGCTCGGCTACGTCGACTCCGGGCTCCCCGAGGGAGACCCGCTGCCGCCGCTGCCGCAGGGCTGCTTCGCCCTCCAGGACGTCGACGAGGCCGCCGGCCGGCTCGTGCGCTCCATCCGCTCCTTCCGCCCGCAGGTGATCACCACCTACGACGAGAACGGCGGCTACCCGCACCCCGACCACATCATGACCCACAAGATCTCCATGGTGGCCTTCGAGGGCGCGGCCGACGCCGCGCGCTACCCGGAGGACGAGTTCGGCCCCGTGTGGCAGCCCGCGAAGCTCTACTACAACCAGGGCTTCAACCGTCCCCGCACCGAGGCCCTGCACGAGGCGCTGCTGGCCCGCGGCCTGGAGTCGCCCTACGGCGACTGGCTCAAGCGCTGGGAGGAGTCCGGGCACGTCGAGCGGACGCTGACCACGCACGTTCCCTGCGCCGACTTCTTCGAGGTACGGGACAAGGCGCTCATCGCGCACGCCACCCAGATCGACCCGGACGGCGGCTGGTTCCGCATCCCGATGGAGATCCAGAAGGAGATCTGGCCCACCGAGGAGTACGAACTCGCGAAGTCTCTGGTCGAAACCTCCCTCCCCGAGGACGACCTGTTTGCGGGCATCCGCGACAATGGCTGAATGAGCGTAAGCGCGAGCGCAGGCCAGGCCATGATCCATCTCCTCCCTCTCGCCGAAGTCGACGACGACAAGGTGACGCCCGGAATCCTCGGGTTCGTCGTCTTCGCCGTGATGGCGGTGGCCGTGTGGGGGCTGATGAAGTCCATGAACCGCCACATGCGCCGGGTCGAATTCAAGGAACAGGACGCGCCCCAGGACGGGACGAGCCCCGCCCCGACGACGCCGGAACAGCGGAAGGCGTCCGCCGGCCGCACGAAGTAGCGCGGAGCGGAACACGACGGGCTCCCGGCGGTACGCGTACCGCCGGGAGCGGTGCGGGAGCGGGGCGCCCTGGTGCCGTCCTGGTGCCGTCCTGGTGCTCGTCCGGCTGTCGGCTGTGCGTCGGACGGCCGCGTGTCCGTCGGCTGTGCGTCGGACGGACGGCCGCGCGTCCGCAGCTGTGCGTTCCGACGGCCGCGTGTCCGTCGTTGTGCGACGGACGGACGGCCGCGTGTCCGTCGTTGTCCGGTGTCTGGCCTCCCGGACCGTCACGCCGGTCACCTCGCGGGCGTGGCGGCCCGGGACCCTGCCGAGCCGCCGCGCCCGCCACCCTCCCCGCCCCGGCCGAGGCGGCGCGCCGTCAGCGGCCGACAGCGGCCGGTAGCCCCCGACGTACCCCGTCAGCGCCCCGTCCCGAGCCGGACGCGGCCCGGCCGCGAGCGCGCCCCGCGTCTGTCCCTCCTCCGCGACGGCCGCGCCCACCCGCCCGGAACGCGTACGGCGGCACCGTCGCCCGCGGGGATTGCGCCCGTCTCCGCCGCGTCGGCCCCCTCCACCAGCCGGGCCCGCGGACTGGGCCGCGCCCGCGCCTCACCCCGTCGGCCCTCCCGCGTCCCGCCGTACGGCTCCAGCGCCTCCCGCAGATCCCGGCCGGCGCTCCACCCGGCCGCGAGCACACCTGGCCGCGCCGGAAGCGCGCCCGTGCCGACGCGTGCGCGCGGTCGTTTCCCGGCGCGGTTCCACCGGCCGCGCCAACAGGCCGCGCGCGGGATGCGGCAGGTGCGCGGGGTCCCCGCGCACCCCTCGACCTGATGGGCGACGACCGATAAGTATCTCTCAACAGGCCCTCGATTGAGCTAAGTTGAGGCTATGCGCATAGTCGTATCAGTCCATGGGGGCGGTCCGGGGGCCGGGCACGAACTACGCCGCTGGATGGCCGGCGAACCGGATTTGCGCGGCCGGGTCCGGGTGGCGGAGGTGGCACCGAGGCGGCCGGGTGCGATGGGCTCCACGACCGACGCGTTCCTCGCGGTGCTGGAGCCGGGCGGGGTGGCCGCCGTGTTCGCCGCCGCGGTGGTGGCGTGGGTCCAGAGCCGGCGAGGCGGCCAGACCATCACGGTGACCCGGCCCGACGGCATGGAGATCACCGTCACCTCCACGCAGGTCAAAGGGCTCGACGCCCGGCAAGTGGCCGAACTCGTGGAGCGACTGGCCGCCGCGGTCGACGGCGCGCCCGCCGCCCCCGGCCGTAGCGCGGAACCCGGGCAGTCCGGCGAGGAGTCCCGGCCGGGCGGGACCGGGGCCCCGCCCCCGGCGGCATGAACGCGCCGGGCCTGGACGCGCCGGGCACGTACGCGGTCCTCGTGGGAACAGGGCGGCACGCACCCGGCTCGGCCCTCCTCGACCTGCCTTCCGTGGAGACCACACTCGACGCCCTCGAACGCGCCCTGGTCGAGATCTGCGGCATGGCCGCCGAGCACGTACGCAGAGTGCCAGGCGACGCCGGCCCCGGCGCGGTGGTCGCCGCGGTCGAACAGGCGGCGGCCGAGGCGAGTGGAGCGGTGCTCCTCTACTACGTCGGCCACGGCCTGCTCGGCCCCCGCGACGAGCTGTACCTCGCCACGCGCGCCTCCCGCTCCGCCGAGTCGGTCTCCGAAGCCGTCCCCTACCGGACACTGCGCGACCTGCTCGGGGAGTCGGCCGCGGGCGCCGTCGTCGTCCTCGACTGCTGCTTCTCGGGACGCGCCGCCGCCCCCGGGGACGACCGCCCCCGCGAGCCCTACGCCTCGGCCCGCCCCGACGGCAGCTACCTGCTGGGCTCCGCCTCCCACTTCGCGCTGTCCTTCGCGCCCGAGGGCCAGCCGCACACCCTGTTCAGCGGGCGGCTGCTGCGCCTGCTGGAGGAGGGCGACCCCTCCGGACCGCCCCGGCTCACCCTGGACCACCTGCACACCGCCCTGGAACGCGAGTTCCGGGGAGAGCCGACCGGGCCGCGCCGCCAGAGCGACGGCTCCCTCGGCCGGCTGGTCGTGGCCCACAACCGCGCCTACCGGCCCGCCCCCGGCCCCGCCGTCGCCCCGCCCGCAGACGTCCCCTGCCCCTACCCCGGTATGGAGGCGTTCCGCCCGGAGGACAGCGGACACTTCTTCGGCCGCGAGCACATCACCCGCCGCCTGCTGGACACCGTGTGCGCGCCCGGCGACCGGACCCCGGTCGTCCTCGTCGGCGCCTCCGGGGCGGGCAAGTCCTCCCTGCTGCGGGCCGGGCTGCTCGCCGGAGTCGAGCGCCGGTACCAGGCCCGGCCCGACGACCACCTGCCCTGGCCCGCCCTGCTGCTGCCCGCACCCGGAGCCCACCCGCTGCGGGCACTCGCGGCGCTGTGGGCACGCGCCACGGGCCGGCCGGTGGACGAGACCCTGACCGCCCTCGACACCGGCCGGTTTCCCGGGCCGCTGTCCGGACGGCGTCCCTGCCGGCTGCTGGTGGTCGACCAGTTCGAAGAGGTGTACACCCGCTGCCGTGACCCGCGGGAGGCCGCCCGGTTCGTCGCCCTGCTCACCGGCGAGGGACCCGGGCACCCGCGCGTCGTCCTCGGCCTGCGGGCCGACCACTACGGCAGCGCCCTCACCCACCCGGGCCTCGCGCGGGCACTGGAGCACGGCCAACTCGCGGTGCCGCCCATGGACGAAAGCGCCCTGCGCAGCGCCATCGAGGCCCCGGCCGAAGCCGCGGGACTGACCCTGGAGGACGGCCTCACCACCCGCCTCCTGCACGACCTGCGCCAGGGACACGAGGGCCCCCCGGGGCCGGGTGCCGCCCTCCCGTTCCTCGCCCACGCCCTCCGCGAGACCTGGCTGCGGCGCAGCGGCGCGGCGCTCACCCTCGCCGGCTACCACGCGACCGGCGGCATCTGGCGCTCCGTCACCACGACCACGGAGCGGCTCTACCAGTCCCTCGACGGCCCCGGCCGCGACGTACTGCGCGCCCTCCTGCTGCGCCTCGTCCACCTCACCGCCGACGGCACCGAACCCGTCGTGGCGCGCCGTACCGGCTCCGACGCCCTGCTCGACGGACTCACGCCCCGCCAACGACAGGAGGCGGCCGAGATCCTGGAGAAACTGGCCGCTACCCGCCTGCTCACCGTCGACCGGGACGAGGCCAGGATCTCCCACGAGGCGCTGCTCCGCGCCTGGCCACGGCTACGCCGGTGGATCGACGAGGACCGGGCGGGCCTCCTGGAGCGCCAGCGGCTGGCGGAAGCCGCCGACGAGTGGCAGACCTCGGGGCGCGACCCCGCCTACCTCTACCGGGGCGCCCGGCTGGAGAACGCCGACTCCGTCGTGAGGCCCGCGCCCAGCAGCCGCAGAGGGCCGTTGCGCCGCCTGGAACAGGAGTTCCTGGAGGCCGGCCGCGCCGCCGTGAGAGCCGAGAGCGACCGCGAGCGACGCCGCACCCAACGGCTCAAACGCCTCCTCGTCGTCCTGGCCGGGGGCCTGTGCCTCGCGCTCGTCTCCGGACTGTTCGCCTACCAGCAGTGGGGCGAGGCAGCGGGACAACGGAGGCTGGCCACCCAGAGGACGCTGTTGGCCGCGGCCCGGAACCTGCGCGAGACCGAGCCCGCCGCCTCGCTCCGGCTCGGGCTCGCCGCCCACCGCGAGTGGCCCTCCACGGACGCGCGGACAGCGGTTTTCGACACCCTGCGGCTCGGCAGGCTCCGCGACCGGATCCCCGCCCCGACGTCCGCCGGGGGCACGACGGCCCTCAGCCCCGACGGCACCACGCGCGCCGCTCGGGAGGGGAAGGGGGAGAAGGCCCGGCTGGTCCTGCGCGACGTACGCGACACACCGCGCCGTTCCCGGCCCGCCGTCCTCGCCGGCTGCCGCCTCACCGGCGGCGGGCTCGCCTTCAGCGGCGACGGGAAGACGCTCGCCGCCGACTGCGGGAACGACACGGTGGGCCTCTGGCGACTCGGCGGCCCCTCCTCGGCCCCGCGGCGCGTCGCCACCGTGCGGGCGGCGACACCGGCCGGCGGAGGCGCGCTCGCCCTGGACACGAAGGGCGGACTGCTGGCCGTGGAGAGCAGGACGGGCGAGGTGGAACTGCACAGCACCGCCGGCACACGGGAGACACAGTCGCTACGCCGGACCTCCCCCACCGGTTCCGTCGCCACGCTGAGGTTCAGCCCGGACGGTCACCTGCTCGTCGCGACCACCCGGTCCGCCACGACGAGGGATGGCCGCGTCGAACTGCGCGACGGCACCCTCTGGAGCCTCGCCGACCGCCGCCGTCCGCCGAAACCGGTACGGATCGCCACCGGCGGCGGGCCCGTGGTGTTCACCCCGGACAGCCGCACCTTCCTGACCTCCCAGATCGGCACCCTCGACAGCTGGGACGTGTCCGACCCGGCCGCGCCCAGGCAGCGCTCGCACCAGCCCTCCGCCCACTCACAGGACATCCAGTCGATCGCCGTCAGCCACGACGGCACCACCATGGCCACCGGCGGCGGCGACCGCTCCGTACTGCTGTGGGACCTCACCTCCGGCCCCGCCCTCGAACAGACCGCCGCACTCACCCTCCACGAACACTCCGTCAGCTCTCTCGCGTTCGCTCCCGACGACCAGAGCTTCGTCTCCGCCGACCAGCGGCTCACAGCCCGCTGGAAAACCGCCACCCGCCACCCCACCCAGTCCGCGGGCATCGAGGACCGCCACGGCATCCGGTCGCTCGCCTACTCCCCGGACGGTGAGAGCCTGGTCACGGGAGCCGCCGACGGGTCCGTCACCGTACGCGACGCCGCGGGACGCCGGATCGCCGGACCGTGGAGAGAGCACACGGGAGCGGTCACGGCGCTCGCCCTCAGCCACGACGGAAAGCTCCTCGCCAGCGGCGACGCCGAGGGAACCGTCCGCGTCTGGGACGTCGGGGACAACGGCGCCCTGCGCAAGACGGGCACCACCTTCACACGCGACCGGCCGGTGTCCACGCTCCGGTTCGCACCCGGGGGCCAGGTCCTGTGGGCCGACGGCGGCGGCCGGCGAACCCCGTTCGGCATCGACCCCGACTTCCCGCCCTGGAACGCCGCGTGGGACCTCAGCCGCCCCGGCCACCCCCGCTCCCTCGCGAGAGAGACTCCGGGCAGCCCCACCTTCAGCTCCGACGGACGGCTCGCCCTGCTGGGACGGACCCTGGCCGACGGTCCCACCGCGGTGGTGAAGACCCGCCTCGACGCCCTGCCCGCCACCTCCTTCGTCCTCGCCCTCCACCCGGACGGACGGACCCTCGCGGCCGGCGACTGGGGCAGCGACCAGCGCGTCCAGCTGTGGGACATCTCCGACCCCACCGCCCCGCACCGGCTCGGCGCGACGGAGGGCGAGGGCGACGCCTATCTCACGCGCCGGCTCCGCTACCACCCCGGGGGCAACCTCCTCGCCGAGACCAGCGCCGAGGGAGTGGTGACCCTCTACGACGTCGGCCGTCCCACCCACCCACGCCGCATCGCCGTCCTCGCCAAACTCGCCACCCAGGTCGAGTTCAGCCCCGACGGCACCCACGTGGCCACGATCGGCGCCGACGGAAACGTCGCCGTCTGGGACATCGCCGACCTCACCAGAATCAGCGCCGACCCCATCACCTGGGCCTGCGAACTGGCGGGCGGCCCCCTCACGGCCACCGAACGCGAACGCTACGCCCCGAGCCTGCCCCACCGGTCGGCATGCGACTGAGACCACCGAGACCCGGAACGGATCTCAGGCCAGCCGTCTCCGGCGTACGGCTGCGCAGCGCCGATACGCTCCAGGAGGATCTGCCGCACCCTGTCCTCGCCGGGTGACCGTCAGCGCCCCGCCTGAGGCGGCCGGCGACTCGGCGCGCACCCTGGGCCCGCCGGACGCCTGTCAGGGGAGGACACCGAGACTCCACTCCAGGACCGCCGCGGCACTGTGCATCTTCGCCTCGGCCTGCGTGAACGCGATCGAGCGTGGTCCGTCGAGTACCGCCGCGGTGACCTCGTCACCTCGATGAGCGGGCAGATCGTGAAGGAAGACCGCGTCCGGGCTGGCGTCCATGACGGATTCGTCAACCCGGAAGGGGACGAATTCCTCGCGCCAGTCGGGGGCGTCCTTCGAAGTGCCGGTGGTCTGCCACCGGGTCGTGTAGACGGCGTCGACGTCCTTGGGCATGTCCACGGTGTCGTGCCGCTCGGTGATGGTGGAGCCGTGCCGCGCCGCGAGGTCCCGGGCCCGCAGCAGGATCTCCGGATTCAGGGCGTAACGCCTCGGGGTCCGCAGGTGCAGCTCGGTGCCCGGGTAACGCGGAAGGGCAAGAGCCAGAGCGGCGGCGGTGTTGTTGCCCTCGCCCATGTAGAGCACCCGCCGCCCGTCCAGATTCCCGAAGTGTCCCGCCATGGCGGTCAGGTCGGTCAGCGCCTGCGTCGGATGCTCCTGCGCCGCCATGGCGTTCACCACCGCCATCCGGTCCTGGGAGGCCAGCGCGCGCAGTTCCCCGACGCCGCCCACCGTGCGGGCGACCAGGGCGTCCAGCATGCCTCCCAGGACCCGGCCGGTGTCCGCGGTGGTCTCGCCCGTGTTGACCTGGAGATCGTGAGGGCCGTAGGTGATGAGACGCGCGCCGAGGCGGAGGGCCGCGGAGGAGAACGCGGTACGCGTACGCGTCGACGTCGCCCGGAAGTAGATGCCGACAACGGCGCCGCGCAGCGTCTCGTCCGACCACGGCTTTGAGGCGAACCGGGCCCCTCTCTCCACGATCCGGTACAGGTCGGCGTCGGGAGTGTCGAACAACGAGATGAGGTGATTACGGACCATCGCGCGACTCCTGTGTAGAGCGGGCTTGGCAATGTAGAGGCGCTGTTTATCAGCCCGGTATCGACGTCGCCCCGGCGTCGGATGAGCGTGCGATAACGGGCTGAAAGTGCCGCTCCCTACGGTCGGGCATCGTGTCGGACGTGCGTGTGCGCCCCGGCTCTACGAGTTGTCGACGAAGTACAGGAGCCAGCAGAGTGGACCGTCGTGCGACGCGCAATCCGATCGGGCCGAGCCTGGGCGCTGATGTGGCGACGATGTCGCTGCCCGCACTGGTCGAGGCGCAGGTGCGGCGGGCTCCCGAGCAGCCGGCCGTGGTCTTCGGTTCTACCGTGCTCAGCTACGCCGAACTCGATCGCCGGGCCAACAGGCTGGCGCGAAGGCTCATCGGTGTCGGCGCGGGCCCCGAGCAGCTCGTGGCACTGGCCCTGCCGAGGTCGGCGGACGCGGTGGTCGCCATGCTGGCCGTACTGAAGACCGGGGCGGCATACCTGCCGGTCGACCCGCGCTACCCCGCTCAGCGGATCGCGTTCATGCTGACCGACTCCCGGCCGTCGGTCGTGCTCACGACGAGCGACACCCGCGCCGCGCTGCCCGGCACCGCGGCCCCTGTCGTACTTCTCGACACCGTCGACATGACGTCCGGTGACGACACTGCCCCCGGGATCACGGTCGGTACGCAGAACGCGGCCTACGTCATCTACACGTCCGGTTCCACGGGACTGCCCAAAGGGGTGGTCGTGCCACACCTGGGCGTCTCGAACCACATGCTGTGGCAGGCCAGCCAGTGGGGCATCGACACGTCGGACGTGGTGCTCGCCCGGACCGCCTTCAGCTTCGACGCGTCCGGCTCCGAGATCTGGCTGCCACTGATCGCCGGCGCGACGATCTGCATGGCGCCCGACGAGGTGGTGGGCCTGCCACATCTGTTGACCGACTACGCCGCCGAACACGGCGTCACGATCGCTCAGTTCGTGCCGTCACTGCTCGCGGTCGCGCTGCCCGCGCTCCGGGACACCTCCGGTCTCGCCCTGCGACTCCTCTTCGTGGCGGGAGAAGTGCTGCCGCCCTCCCTGGCGGACGAGGTCGTCACCAAGCTGGGCCTGCGACTCTGCCACCACTACGGCCCGACCGAAGCCTCGATCGACGTGACGGCGTTCGAGGTACGGCCCGGCGAGAGCTACCGGAACGTCCCCATCGGGTCCCCGGTCGCCAACACCCAGGTACACGTCCTCGACAGCGCCCTGAATCCGGTGGGACCCGGAGAAGAGGGCGAGCTCTACGTCGCGGGCGTCCAGCTCGCCCGCGGCTATCTGGGCCGGGCCGGCCTGACCGCACAGCGGTTCGTCGCCTCTCCGTTCGCCGACGGCGAGCGGATGTACAGGACCGGTGACCTGGCCAGGTGGAACGCCGACGGCCTCATCGAGTTCGCGGGTCGAGCCGACGACCAGGTGAAGATCCGCGGCTTCCGAATCGAGCTGGGCGAGATCGAAGCGGCGATCACCGAACTGGCCGAGGTGTCCCGGGCAGCCGTGACCGTGCGCGAGGACCGCCCGGGACAGCGGCGCCTCGTCGCCTACGTCGTCGGCGCGGTGGAGGCTGCCACCATGCGGGACCGGCTGGCCACCCGGCTGCCCGAGCACATGGTGCCGTCGTTCTGCGTGATGCTCGACGAGCTTCCGCTCGCACCGAACGGCAAGCTGGACCGTGCCGCGCTACCCGCCCCGGAACACACCGCGGGCGCCGGCCGCGCGCCCCGAACGGCCGCTGAAGAGGTTCTCGCCGGACTCTTCGCCGATGTGCTGGGCATCGACCGGGTCGGTGCGGACGACGGTTTCTTCGATCTCGGCGGCGATTCACTCCTCGCGGCCCGGCTGATCAGTCGTATCCGCACCGCACTCGACCGTGAGGTGTCGGTCCGCGCCCTCTTCGAGGCGCCCACCGTCGCCGGCCTGGCCGCCCGCCTCGCCGAGGCGGGAGTGGCGCGGCCACCGCTGACCCGCACTGAGCGCCCCGACCCCATGCCGCTGTCGCACGCCCAGCGAGGGCTGTGGTTCCTGCACCAGCTCGAAGGCGCGAGTGCCACCTACAACATCCCCCTCGTCCTGCGGCTGACCGGAGAGGTGGACACGGCGGCGCTCCACGCCGCCGTCCGCGACGTCTCCCGGCGGCACGAGACGCTGCGGACGGTGTTCCCGGAGACGGACGGCGTGGCCCGCCAGGCCGTACTCGACACGCCCGCCACGCTCACCGTCGTCAACACCACCGACATCGACGGCGCGGTGGCCGCAGCGGCCCGTCACCCGTTCGACCTCGGTGGGGAGGCGCCGCTGCGAGCCACCCTGTTCTCGCGACCCGACGCGGGCGAGCACACCCTCCTGCTCCTGATGCATCACATAGCGAGTGACGGTTGGTCCGAGCGCCCGCTGATCGACGACCTGTCCCTGGCCTACGCCGCCCGTCGCGACGGACGCGAACCGGCATGGGACGAACTGCCGGTGACCTACGCCGACTACACCCTCTGGGAGGGCGAGGCCGGCAGCGTCGACTTCTGGCGGACCGCGCTCGCCGGGCTGCCGCAGCGCGTCGAGATTCCCACCGACCGCCCCCGGCCCCCGGCCGCGAGCTTCCGCGGTGACGAGGTGCGCACCCACCTGGACGCCGAACTGCACCGGGAGGTGACCGCGCTCGCCCGCTCCACCGGACGTACGGTCTTCATGGTGGTGCAGGCCGCTCTCGCGGCGCTCATGACCCGGCTGGGAGCCGGTACCGACATCCCTCTCGGAACCCCGACCGCGGGGCGGCCCGACGAGCAACTCGACCATCTCGTCGGCTACTTCGTGAACACGCTCGTGCTGCGTACGGACACTTCGGGCGACCCGGCCTTCCGGGAGCTCCTGGACCGGGTGCACAGCACGGCCGCTGCTGCCTACCCGCACCAGGACGTCCCGTTCGATCGACTCGTGGAAGCGCTCAATCCGGCCCGGTCCCTCTCGTACCACCCTCTCTTCCAGGTGATGCTCACCTTTGAGAACCTCGGCACGGCCGCACCCGCCATGCCGGGACTCGCCGTCGAGGTGGACGAAGTCGCCACCGGCGTCGCCAAGTTCGATCTCGACCTGCGCCTCCAGGAGCGTTTCTCCGACACCGGCACTCCGGCCGGAGTGGACGTGGTCGCCGAGTACTCCACCGATCTCTTCGACGGCTCTTCGATCGACACGCTCATCGCCCGGCTCGCCCGGCTGCTGCGTGCGGTGGTGGCCGACCCGGAACGCCGGATCTCCACGATCGACCTGCTCACCGACGAGGAACGCGTCGTGATCCACGGCCGTTCCGATCGGGTCGTCGACGAGCACGGCGAGCCGGTACCCGACGGCGTGGTGGGCGTCCTTGACGGCGCCCCGGCCAGGTACACCCTCGACGGACGCCTCGAACGCCTGTGCGCGCCGGTCCTCGTCGACGGAGCACCCGTCGACGCCTCCCGTACCGTCGAGACTCTGCTCGCCCACCCCGCGCTCGTGGACGCGGCGGTGACGGACGGTCTCATCGCCTACGTCGTGACCGCGCCGGGCCTCTCCGTACGCCCCGTCGACCTTCGTGATCACCTCGTCCGTGTCCTGCCCGACTTCCTCGTGCCGGAGACGTACGTCACCCTCGCCGAGCTGCCGCGCACCGAGGACGGCCGCCTCGACGCGGGCGCGCTGCCGACGCCCGCCCCCGATGGCCTCGAACCGGTGGGTTCCCCCGAGGAGGAACTGCTCGCCTCACTTTTCGCCGAGGTGCTCGGCCTGCCCCAGGTGGGCCCCGACCAGGGATTCTTCGATCTCGGCGGCGACAGCATCGTCTCCATCAAGCTGGTCAGCCGTGCCCGCAAGGCCGGACTGCGTATCACCCCGCGGGACGTCTTCGAGCACAAGACCGTCGCCCGCGTCGCCGCCGCGGCCCGCAGGGCGGCTCCCGCCGCCCCGACCGCCCGGGACATCGCCACAGGCCCGTTGCTCCCCACACCGGTCATGGCGGACCTGCGTGACCTCGGCGGTCCCATCGACGGCTACCACCAGTCGATGCTGCTTGTCGTGCCGGCCGGTCTCGGAGCCGAGCGTCTGACCGCCGCACTCCAGGCGGTCATCGACCGGCACGACGCTCTTCGGCTGACCCTGGACGACAAGTGGGGACTCACCGTCCCCACACCGGACGCCGTCACCGCGACCGTCCGCCGCGTGGACGTCGCCGCCGCCGACGCCGACGCGCTGCGCGAGGCGATCGAAGAGCACAGCAGGGCCGCGCAGTCGGAACTGGACCCCTCCAAGGGCGATCTCGTGCGTGCGGTGTGGTTCGACGCCGGAACGGAGGCCGGGCGGCTGCTGCTGCTCGTACACCACCTGGCCGTGGACGGCGTTTCGTGGCAGCCCCTCCTCGGCGACCTACGGGCCGCGTGGGAGGGAGAGCCCCTCGAACCGGTCGGGACCTCGTTCCGGCGGTGGAGCGCACTTCTCGACGAGGAGGCGAACAGCCGCACCGGTGAACTGCCCTTCTGGCGGTCCGTGCTGGAGACACCCGACCCCCTCCTCGGCGACCGGCCCCTGGACCCCTCGGCGGATGTCCGTTCCCAGGCTCAGACGCTGACGCTCACCCTGCCGGCCGACCTCACCGAAGCGCTGCTCACATCGGTCCCCGGCGCGGTGCACGCAGGGGTCAGGGACGTGCTGGTCACGGGCCTTGCGCTGGCTGTCGCCGCCTGGCGCGGCAAGCGCGGAGCCGACGCCTCCGAACTGCTCCTCGAACTGGAGGGGCACGGGCGCGAGGACATCATGCCCGGACTGGACCTCAGCCGTACTGTCGGCTGGTTCACCAGCGCGTTCCCCGTGCGTGTCGACCCGGGAAGCGCGGAGGGAGTGCGCGCCCTGAAGCTGGTCAAGGAGCAGCTGCGCGCGGTGCCCGGCAACGGCATAGGCTACGGATTGCTGCGACACCGCAACCCGCGCACCCAGGCGGAGCTGGCCGCGTACGGCCGCCCGCAGCTCGGATTCAACTACCTGGGCCGCTACGCCGCCCCCGGACTCGACGACTGGGCGCCCGCTCCTGAGGCTTCCGCGCTCGGCGCGGGCTTTGACCCCTCCGCGCCACTCGGCCTGGGCATCGAGCTCGACGCCGTGACGGTCGACCATGCCCACGGGGCGCAGCTCGTCGCGACCTGGACCTGGTCGAAGGCCCTCCTGGCCGAGGACGACGTGCGGGAGCTGGCGCACAACTGGTTCACCTCACTCGCCGACCTCGCGGGCGTCGAAGGCGGCGGACTGACCCCGTCCGACCTGCCCCTCGTGGACCTCTCGCAAGGCGACATCGAGGAGCTGGAAGGGGCACTTCCGAATCTGGCCGACGTGCTGCCGCTCGCCCCGCTCCAGGAGGGCCTGCTCTTCCACGCCCTCTACGACTCCGGTGCCGACCTCTACGCCGTCCAGGAGGTCTTCTCGCTGCGCGGCCCGCTGGACCCGGGCACCCTGCGCGTCGCCGCGGCCTCCCTTCTCGATCGCTACCCGAACCTGCGGGCGGGCTTCCACCACGAGGGCCTGTCCCGGCCCGTGCAGGTGGTTGTCGACGGCCTCGAACTACCGTGGCGGGAGGCCGACCTCTCAGGACTCACCGAGGCCGAGCGCGAGCCCGCCCTCAGCCGGATCGTGGCCGAGGCGCGTGCCGAGCGCTTCGACCTGGACCGGCCGCCACTGCTGCGCTTCACGCTGGTCAGGCTTGACGAGGACGAGTACCGGCTCGTCCTCGTCAACCACCACATCCTCTTCGACGGCTGGTCCATGCAGCTGCTGCTGCACGACCTGTTCGCGCTGTACCGGGGCGAGACCCTGCCCGAGCCGGCCGCGTTCCGCGACCACCTGGCCTGGATGGCGCGACAGGGCGGTACGGCAGCGCACGACGCCTGGCGGGTCGCGCTCGACGGGCTCGCCGCACCGACCCTCCTCGCCGAACCGGGGACGCAGGCGCCCGCTCGCCCGCTCCAGGTCTACTGCGACCTGCCCGACAGGGTGTCCGGACGGCTCCAGGACCGGCTGCGCGAGTACGGGATCACCCTCAACACCGCTGTCCAGGGACTGTGGAGCCTGCTGCTCAGCGCTCGCACCGGACAGGACGACGTCGTGTTCGGCGCCACGTACTCCGGACGCTCCGCGGAGGTGGCCGGCAGCGAGGCGATGGTCGGCATGTTCATCAACACGTTGCCCGTGCGCGTCCGGCTCGACGCGACGGAGTCCCTGCTACAGCTGATGGAACGCGTCCAGGACGAGCAGTCCCGGCTGATCGCGCACCAGCACCTCGGGCTGAACGACGTACAGCGGCTCCGGGGCCTGGGGGACCTGTTCGACACGCTGACCATCGTTGAGAACTACCCGCACGACGAGGTGTGGGAGCCCGCTCCCGGCCTGCGCGCGAGTGTGGTGGAGGACCACGATGCCACCCACTACCCGCTGACCCTCTCGGTCCTTCCGGGGTCCCGGCTCAAGCTGCGCCTGGAGTACCGGCCGGATCTGCTGGACGGTGCGCAGATCGACGTGCTCGCCGCTGACCTCGTCCGCCTGTTCACCGCTTTCGTGGACGACGCCTCCGTACCCGTCGGTGAACTGGTCAAGAAGGAGACGGCCGTGGTGGCAACCGCCCCGGCCACCGCGCCGACGGACGGTCCAGCCGACGCGGGCAGTGCCACCGCGCCCCTCTCCTTCCGCGCACCGCGCACCCCGGAGCAGGAGATACTCTGCGGCCTCTTCTCCGCCGTGCTCGGAGTACCGACCGTGGGCATCGACGACAGCTTCTTCGACCTCGGCGGGCACTCGCTCACCGCGATCCGGCTGCTCAGCCGTATCCGCTCGATGTTCAACGTGGAACTGTCCATCCGGCATCTGTTCGAGGCTCCCACCGTCGCCGAACTCGCCGAACGGATGACGGGCGCCGAGCAGTCCAGGCTCGCCCTCGGCCCGATGACACGGCCGAAGTACGTCCCCGTCTCGGCGGCGCAATGGCGCCTGTGGTTCCTGTACCGGCTCGAAGGCCGCAGCGCCACCTACACCGTGCCGCTGCTCCTGCGCATGTCGGGACCCCTGGACCGGGCGGCCCTCGAAGCCGCTCTCGGCGACATGGTGGCGCGGCACGAGAGCCTGCGCACGCGCTTTCCCGAAGTGGACGGGCAGCCCTACCAGCTGATCGTCGAGGCCGAACAACCGGATGTCACCCTGGTGGAGACCGATGAGGCCGGGCTCACCGAGCGACTTGCCGTCGCCACGCGCTACGGCTTCGATCTCGCCACAGAACTGCCGCTACGGATCACCCTGTTCCGGCTCTCCGAGACCGAGCACGTCCTGCTCTTCCTGCTGCACCACATCGCCAGTGACGGCTGGTCGGACGCACCGTTCGCGCGGGACCTCAGCGTGGCGTACGGCGCCCGGACCGAGGGACAGGCGCCGGCCTGGTCAGCCCTGCCCGTCCAGTACGCCGACTACACGCTCTGGCAGCGTGAACTGCTCGGTTCGGAGAAGGATCCTCAGAGCCTGCTGTCCCGGCAACTCGCCTACTGGCAGGAGACTCTCGCCGGACTTCCGGAGCAGACGGAGCTTCCCACCGACCGGCCGCGACCGTCCGCCGCGAGCTTCCGCGGCGAGGAGGTCCACTTCGAGCTCGACGCCGGCCTGCACGCCGGGCTGCTCGAACTGGCCCGCCACACGAACACCACCCTCTTCATGGTGTTCCAGGCGGCGGTGGCCGGACTGCTCACCCGGCTCGGAGCAGGCGAGGACATCCCGCTCGGCGGCGTCATCGCCGGGCGGACCGACGAGGCGCTCGACGAACTGATCGGCTTCTTCGTCAACACCCTGGTGCTGCGCACCGACACCTCGGGGAACCCGACCTTCCGGGAACTCCTCGCCCGGGTGCGAGAGACGGATCTGGCCGCGTACGCGCATCAGGACGTGCCGTTCGAGCGGCTGGTGGAGGTACTCAACCCGACCCGCTCCCTCGCACACCACCCGCTGTTCCAAATCATGATCCTGTTCCAGAACAACGCCGAGGCGGACCTGAGCCTGCCCGGCCTGCGGGCTGGGCTGGAGGATGTCGGTTCCGGGGTCGCCAAGTTCGACCTCGACTTCGACATGCAGGAGAAGCACGGCCCCGATGGTGAGCCCGCCGGTCTGTCGGGCCTGGTCGAGTACGCGACCGACCTGTTCGACCGGTCCACCGTGCAGGACATCGTCGACCGGCTCACCCGGCTGCTGAGAGCGGTCGTAGCCGACCCCGACCAGAGGCTGTGGCAGACGGACGTCCTGGCCCCGGCAGAACGCCGCGAACTCCTGGAGCAGTGGACCGCACCGGCTCCGCCGTCCGGGCGGACGACCGTGCCTGAGCTGTTCGAAGCCGCCGCCACCGCGCACCCCGAGGCGATCGCCCTCGTCGAGGGCACGGAGCGCCTGACCTACGCGCAGCTGAACGACCGGGCGAACCGGCTCGCCCACACCCTCATCGCTCAGGGCGTCGGACCGGAGTCCGTAGTCGCGCTCGCCCTGCCGCGCAGCGTGGACCTCGTGGTGGGCGTTCTCGGCGTCCTCAAGGCCGGCGGCGTCTACCTGCCACTGGACCCGAACTACCCGGCCGAGCGCATCGCCTTCGTCGTGGAGGACGCTCGCCCAGCCGTGGTCGTCACGAGCGTCCGCGTGGACGTGGCGCTGCCCGAGGGCCATACCCGCGTGGTCGTCGAGGAACTGGCCGGCGGCCCCGTCACCGACCCGGTACGCCGGACGCTGCGCCCCGACAACGGCGCGTACATCATCTACACATCCGGGTCCACCGGGCAGCCCAAGGGTGTTCTGATCCCCCACCAGAACGTCGTGCGGCTCTTCGGACAGACTGAACAGTGGTTCTGTTTCGACGAGTCCGACGTGTGGACGCTGTTCCACTCCTACGCGTTCGACTTCTCCGTCTGGGAGCTGTGGGGACCGCTGCTGCACGGCGGCACGCTCGTCGTGGTCCCGCAGGACGTGAGCCGGTCCCCGCTCGACTTCCTGCGGCTGCTTGAGAGAGAGCGCGTCACCGTGCTCAACCAGACGCCGTCCGCCTTCTACCAACTCGCGCAGGCCGACGAGGAGAACCCCGGCACCGAGCTGGCGCTGAGGTATGTGGTCTTCGGCGGTGAGGCTCTCGACTTGGGACGGCTCTCGTCCTGGTACGACCGGCACGCCGACGACTCTCCCGTACTGGTCAACATGTACGGCATCACCGAGACCACGGTGCACGTCACCCACCAGGCGCTCGACCGCGTCTCGGCGGCCACCGCCGCGAACAGCGTGGTCGGCGTCAACATCCCCGACCTGCACGTGTACGTCCTCGATCAGGGCCTGCAGCCCGTCCCGGCGGGCACCACCGGCGAGCTGTACGTCGCCGGTGCCGGCCTGGCCCGCGGCTACCTCGGGCGGCCCGGCCTCAGCGCGCAGCGCTTCGTCGCCGATCCGTACGGAGCGCCCGGGACCCGCATGTACCGCACCGGAGACCTGGCTCGCCGGGCCGCCGACGGCACGCTGTCCTACTTCGGGCGGGCCGACGACCAGGTGAAGATCCGCGGCTTCCGGATCGAGCTGGGCGAGATCGAGGCCGCAGTCCTCGACGCTCCGGACGTCGCGCAGGTCGCCGTGATCGTGCGGGAGGACCAGCCGGGTGATCTGCGGCTCACCGCGTACGTGGTCGGCGGCGACACCACCCGTGTCCGCGAACATGTCGTGGACGTGCTGCCCGCCCACATGGTCCCCGCCTCCTTCGTCACGCTCGACCGGCTGCCACTCACCCCGAACGGCAAGCTCGACCGCAAGGCCCTGCCCGCGCCCACGCCGGCCGGTGCCGCGGAGGGCCGGCGACCTCGCAACCCGCGCGAGGAACTCCTCGCGGTCCTCTTCGCCGACGTGCTGAACGTGGACCGGGTGGGGATCACAGACAACTTCTTCGAACTGGGTGGGCATTCGCTCCTCGCCACCCGGCTGATCAGCCGCATCCGCTCCACGATGGGTGTGGAGGTGCCCGTGCGGGCACTGTTCGAGACGCCGACCGTCGCCGGGCTCGCCACCTGGACGGACCAGGCGGGCGAGGCCAGGCGCGCCCTGAAGCCCATGGAGCGTCCCGAGCGGGTGCCGCTCTCCTTCGGCCAGCGCGGACTGTGGTTCCTCAACCGGCTCGAAGGCCCCAGCTCGACGTACAACGTGCCGCTCGTCATGCGCTTCTCGGGGCCGCTCGACGTACCGGCGCTACGGGCCGCCCTGCACGACGTGGTCGCCCGGCACGAGGGGCTGCGCACCCTCTTCCGCGAGGCCGGGGGCACGCCGTACCAGCACATCGTGCCCGCGGACGAAGCGGTGGTGGACCTGACGGTCGCCGATGTCGACGACGAGCAGCACTTGGCGGCGGCTCTCGCCGAGGCGGCCCAGTACCACTTCGACCTCGTCACCGAACTGCCCATCCGCTGCACCCTGTTCCGGCTCGGCGACGAGGAACACGCCCTGCTGCCGCTCATGCACCACATCGCCAGCGACGGCTGGTCGGAGACACTGCTCGGCGACGATCTGTCCGTCGCCTACGCGGCACGGGCGGAGGGCCGTGCCCCCGGCTGGGCACCGCTTCCCGTGCACTACGCGGACTACACCCTGTGGCAGCGTGACCTGCTCGGACGCGAGGACGACCCCGACAGCGCGATCTCCCGGCAACTCGCCTACTGGACCGAGAACCTCCGCGGCCTGCCGGAACTCGTGAACCTGCCCACCGACCGGCCCCGGCCACCGGTGGCCACGTACGGAGGCGCCGAGGCCCCGTTGCGTCTGGACGCCGCACTGCACGAGGCCCTGCTGCGTCTCGCCCGCCAGGGCAACACCACCCTCTTCATGACGATCCAGGCCGGCTTGGTCGCCCTCATGAGCAGGCTCAGCGGTGACACCGACATCGCCATCGGAACCCCGGTCGCCGGACGTACCGACGAGGCACTGGAAGACCTGTTCGGCTATTTCGTCAACACGCTCGTGCTACGCACCGACGCCTCGGGCGACCCCACGTTCACCGAACTGCTGGAGCGCGTACGGGAGACGGACCTGGCCGCCTTCGCCCACCAGGACGTGCCGTTCGAGCGCGTCGTCGAAGTGGTCAACCCCGTGAGGTCGCTCGCCCGGCACCCCCTCTATCAGGTCATGTTCACGTTCGAGAACTTCGACGAGGTCAAGCTCACCGTTCCCGGCCTCGAGACCCGGCTCGAAGACGTGGTTGGCGACGCCTCCAAGTTCGACATGGACGTCCGTCTTCAGGAGAGGTACGGACCGGACGGCGAGCCCGCCGGGATCGTCGGCGAGATCGAGTACGCCACCGACCTGTTCGACCGGGCCACGATGAACGCGTTCGGCGACCGCCTGATCCGGCTGCTCACCGCGGCCGCCGCCGACCCGGCCGTGCCGGTCGCCGCGCTTGACCTGCTGTCCGATGCCGAGCGGGCCACCGCCCTGGTGGACGCGGAAGGACGCCCCGTGCCCCCGGGCGTGGTGGCCACGCTCCCCTCGGGAGAGCTGGCACGCCGCGATCCCGACGGCTGCACCGAGCTTCTCGGGCGCCCCGCGGACGTACGGCTGGTGCGCGGGTTCCGCGTCAACCCCGTCGAGGTAGCGGCCCGGCTGCGCGAGGTCTTCGCGGACGCCGCCGTCGTCGCCGGCTCCGCACGGGTCGTCGCCTACGTCGTCCATGACGCCGACGCGACGGCCGCACGGCGCCTCGCCGAGTCAGTGCTGCCCGACTACCTCGTACCGGCCAAGTTCGTCGTCGTCACGGAGATCCCCGCCGAACTTCCGGCCGAGGACCTCGCCACCGCCGCCGCCCGGCGCAGCCCGCGCACCTTCGCCGAGGAGATCATCGCCGGTCTCTTCGCCGAGACGCTGGGCGTCGCCGCGGTCGGTGTCGACGACAACTTCTTCGACCTCGGCGGTCACTCGCTGTCCGCGATCCGGCTTCTCAGCCGCGTCAGGTCGCGGCTCGGGGCGGAACTGTCGGTGCGGTCGTTGTTCGCCGAGCCCACGGTGGCGGGGCTCGCCGCGAGGATTGACGGCACATCCGCCAACCGGCCCGCCCTGCGCCGCAGGGAGCGTCCGGCACACGTGCCGCTCTCCTTCGCCCAGCAGCGCCTGTGGTTCCTGCACCGGCTCGAAGGGCCGAGCACCACGTACAACGTGCCGACGCTGATCAAGCTCACCGGCGAGCTCGACGTGGCGGCCCTCGAAGCGTCGCTGGGCGATGTCGTGGCACGGCACGAAACGCTGCGGACCGTGTTCCCGTCCGATGCGGACGGAACCCCCTACCAGCGGGTGCTCGGAGTCGACGAGGCCAGGCCCTCGCTGGCCACTGACGTCGCGGATCCCGCCGAGGCCGCCCGGCACACCTTCGATCTCGAAACCGAACCCCCGCTGCGCGCCACGCTGTTCCAGGACGGGCCGGACGAACACCGGCTGCTCCTGCTGATCCACCACATCGCCGGCGACGGCTGGTCGACCGGCGCGCTCGCCCGGGACCTGTCAGACGCGTACGCCGCCCGGCGGGCCGGCCGGGCGCCGCGCTGGCCCGAACTGGCGGTCCAGTACGCCGACTACACGCTGTGGCAGTCCGAACTGCTCGGCGCCGAGGACGATCCGGAGAGCCTCGTCAGCCGGCAGCTGGCCTGGTGGAAGGGCGCCCTCGACGGGATGCCTGAGCTGCTTCCACTGCCGACGGACCGGCTGCGGCCCGCCGAGGCGACCCACCGCGGCGCCGAGGTCGGCATCCGCGTCCCAGCCGAGCTGCACAGCCGTCTCCAAGCGGTGGCGCGGGAGACCAACACGACCCTGTTCATGGTGGTGCAGTCGGCCCTCGCTCTCATGCTGTCCAAGCTGGGTGCGGGAACCGACATCCCGATCGGCACCCCGGTCGCGGGAAGGACGGACGACAGCCTCCAGGATCTCGTCGGGTTCTTCGTCAACACCCTCGTCCTGCGCACCGACGTCTCCGGATCCCCCTCCTTCCGGGAACTGTTGGCCAGAGTGAAGGAGGCGGACCTGGCCGCGTTCGCCCACCAGGACGTGCCGTTCGAGCGACTGGTGGACGTGGTACGCCCCGGGCGCTCGCTGGGCCACCACCCTCTGTTCCAGGTGATGCTCGTCTTCGAGAACGACGACGAGGACGACTTCGCCCTGGCCGGTCTGACCTCCGCGTTCGATGAGGACATCGACATGGGAGCGGCCCGTTTCGACCTGACCCTGCACGTGCGGGAGATGGTCGGTGCGGACGGTGCGACCGAGGGCATCGGCATCGACCTGGAGTACGCCGAGGACCTCTTCGACACCGCCACGGCACAGCGGATGGCCGCGCAGTTCGTCCACCTGCTGGAGACGGTGAGTACCGACGCGGATGTCGTCGTGGACCGGCTCGCGCTGCCGCACGCCGTGCACGGCCGCGCCGCGGGGGTTCCGGCGGACACGCCCACCCTGCTCGAACTGATCAGCGCGCAGCCGGCGGACGCCGTCGCGATCATCGACGGCGACGGCGAGACGACGTACGGGCAACTGCTGGCCCAGCCGCCCGCCGGAATCCTGGCCGCGGTCGTCAGCGGCGAACCGTTCGTGCTGCGCACGCGTACTGGCACACCCGTTGTCGTCCCGCAGAACGTCGTCGCGGCTCGCGTCGCGGCCCGGCAGAGCGTCCACGGCCTGGACGGCACGGACCGAGTCCGGTCCGCGGCCGCCCCCGGGACGATGGCTGAGATCGATGAGGTGCTCTGGCCCCTCGCCGCCGGTGCGGCCGTCGTGCGCGCCGACCGCACGGTCGCCCCGCTCGACTCTCTGCGGGGCGCCACGACGCTCCACGTCACCCCCTCCGAGCTGGCCGCGCTCCTCGGCGACCCGGCCCTGCCGGAGGCCGGTCTGCGACGGGTGTTCTGCTCGGGCGAGGCATTGGCCGAGCCCCTGCAGCGAGCCTGGTTCGCCGCCGTGGACGTGCCGCTGTGGTACGGCTACTCGCTGACCGAGGCCGCCGGATTCGTCACGGAGCGGGCCTGCGATCCGGACGACTGGAACACCGTGGTGCCCCTCGGCACCCCGCTGCCCGGCTCCGTCCTCTACGTACTCGACGCCGGCCTGTGCCCGGTTCCGCCGGGCGTGGTCGGCCGGCTCCATGTTGGCGGGCCGCTGCTCGGGACCGCCCCCACGGTGATCGCCGACCCCTTCGGCGATCCGGGTTCGCGGATGGTCCGTACGGGAGATCTGGTGCGCTGGACCTCGGACGGCGAGCTGGAGTTCGTGGGTGCGCCGCTGCCGGTCGCGGGCTTCACCGCCTACCCGACGCAGCTCGAAGCGGTCCTGGCCGAACACGACGACATCGCCCGAGCCGCCGTGGTGGTCCGGGACGGATCTCTCGTCGCGTATCTGGTCCCGGCCCCCGGCTCCACCATCACGCCCGGTGTCGTCGCGGCCTTCGCACGGGCCGCTCTGCCCGATCATCTGGTCCCGGCCTCCTGGGTGGTCCTGGACCGGCTGCCGCTGACCGCGGACGGCCGGGTGGACAGCGACGCGCTGCCGTCGCCGGGCCCCGCCGGCGCCGGAGCGGGGCGCGCCGCCTCCAGCACTCCGGCGGAGGAGATCCTCCGCGGACTGTTCGCCGAGGTTCTCGGAGTCGAGGACGTCGGCCTCGATGACGGATTCTTCGAACTGGGCGGGCATTCGCTCCGTGCCACTCGTCTGATCAGCCGCATCCGTTCCGCGTTCGGCGTCGAACTCCCCGTTCGTGCGGTGTTCGAGTCGCCGACGGTGGCGGGTCTGGCGTTGCGGTTGGTGGGTGCGGATGTGGCGCGTGGGGGGGTGGTGGCGGGGGTGCGTCC
>NZ_JBIAFO010000012.1:232467-260294 GCF_042869355.1 Streptomyces sp. NPDC007088 | reverse complement strand
CCCGGGCCCCGGGGCCCCCCCCCCCCGCGCCCCCCCCCCCGGCCCCCCCCGCGCCCCCCCCGGCGCCCCCCCGGCCCCCCCCCCCCGCGGGCCCGGGGGGGGGCGCCGGGCCCGGGGGCCCCCCCGCCCGGCCCCCGGTCTGCCGCGCGGCTCCTGGTGGCGCTCGCCGAACGAGGTGAGCTGGCGGCGGAACCCCAGGTCTCCCCGGTGGTGGCCAGGGTGCTGGTCACCCTCGACCGTGCGGGCCCGCTCACGATCGGCAGTCTCGCGCGGCGCCTGCGTACCCCGGTCGCCTCGGTCAGCAGGCTCTGCGGCCGGCTCGTGCGGGGCGGACTGCTGGAGCGCGCCCGGCCGGGGGACCGGCGGCGGGTCGTGGTCTCGCTCACCCCGCACGGCGCCGCCGCACTGCGCTCGCACCGGGCCCGACGGGCGCGCCGGCTCGCCCGGGACATGCCGGGCGCCCGCGAGACGGCCGGTCTGCTCCTCGCGCTGCGCCGGGTGCGCGACCGGCTGCGCGAGGAGGAGGCGGGCGAGGAGAGCGGGTGACGGGCCGTCAGTCCTGGTCCACGACCTCCGTGCGGCCCGGGGCGGTGCGCCGCTTACCGGAAGCCCGGCCCCGGGGACGCCGGGGCCGGGCAACCTGCAACACTTGCCGTTTGACAACTGTGCGCCGAAGGAAACAATCTGACCTCGACAGCGCCGCCCCACCCCGTCGGCGCGCGGGCCGACTCGATCCGGAGGAGGGTTCCTTGGCCAGGCCGAAGCGGGCCGTACCGCGCTCAGGCGGTGCCGGCGGCGTCCCCGGAGTGCCGCACCCCGGCCGAGCGCTTGCTCGGCGGGTAGGCCGCGTCCAGGAAACCGCCGAGCCCCCGTACCAGTGCCGCCCGGTCGGCCGCGGGAACCCGCGACATGATGTCGAGGAGGGCGCTCTCGCGGCGCGCGCGCAGATCCCCGAGGTACTTTTCTCCCTGGCTCGTCAGCCGCAGTTCCAGTTCACGCCTGCTCGCCGGACTGGTCGAGCGTTCGATGAACCCGAGAGCCTGGAGCCGGTCGCACAGCCGGCTCACCGAGGAGGGCGCCGCTCCCAGCTCCCTGCCGAGGGTGCGCAGATTGATCCCGCCGTCCCGGTCCAGGATGTACAGCACGCGCAGCTGCGAAGGTGAGGCAGGAGCCGTCGAGACCAGATCCCGGCCCTTGTGCCACATCACTTCGAGCAGCTCGATGACCTCCTGAGCCACCCTGGCCGCGGCGTCCCGGTCGTTTCCGGGGGCCTGGTCGGGATGCATGTCCTCAACTTTGACACTTCGCAACGGTCCTGTCAGTCGCTGAGACATGAGAGACCGGATTCCCTTCTGCTTACCTCATAGATAGGTGGTAAACCCACGGTGGACAGATTCGCGGCGGTGGAACGCGCCCTGCGCAAGGCCCCGCCCCACGCCCTCCTCGACGCTCTGCGGGGGGCTCTGCGGTCCCATTACGGGGCCCAGGACACGGATCTGCTCATGGCCGACTACGCCATGACCATACTCCAGCGTGTCCACGCACCGGCCCTCGCGCCGGAGCCGCTGTCCGCCCATACCGGCGCGCCCGGCCGGGCCTTCGGGGCCCAGCAGCCGTACGCCGAGGAGAAGGGCGAGGACGTCCTCGTGCACGTACCCGTGAGCGTGCGCGGCGACCGTCTCGGCCTGATCACGGTCACGATGCCCGCCGCGGCCTACGACGCGGCCCTCTCCCAGGAACTGCTGGACATCGGGGAACTGCTCGGACACGAGATCATCGTCGCCGAACGGGACACCGACCTCTATCTGCAGGCGCGGCGCGCCCAGCGGCTCACGCTCGCCGCCGAGATGCAGTGGCAGTTGCTGCCCGGACGCTCCTGCTCCCGCCCCGAGTACGAGATCGGCGCCCAGCTCGAACCCGCCTACGCCATCCACGGCGACAACTTCGACTGGGCGGGCTCCGCCGACGCGCTCACCCTCAGCATCACCAACGGCATGGGCGAGGGCATCGAGGCGTCCCTGCTGACCAGCCTCGCCGTGAACGCGCTGCGCAACGCCCGCCGCGCCGGGCTCTCGCTCGCCGACCAGGCGTGCCTGACCGACCAGGCCGTCTACGGTCACCACCAGGGCAGCGTCCACCTCTCGATGCTGCTGCTCCGCTTCGACCTGCTCACCGGGGACGTGGAGATCGTGGACGCCGGTTCCCCGCAGATGTGGCTCCAGCGTGACGGGGTCGCCGAGCAGGTGGAGCTGGAGGCGCAGCTTCC
The DNA here is from genome assembly GCF_042869355.1 of Streptomyces sp. NPDC007088. Taxonomy (NCBI): domain Bacteria; kingdom Bacillati; phylum Actinomycetota; class Actinomycetes; order Kitasatosporales; family Streptomycetaceae; genus Streptomyces; species Streptomyces sp. NPDC007088. The sequence continues at coordinate 258,028 of NZ_JBIAFO010000012.1, read as the reverse complement.
GCTCGGCATGTTCGAGGACACCCCGTACACGGCGCAGAACTTCCGGGTGCGCCCCGGGGACCGGCTCTTCTTCTTCAGTGACGGGGTCTACGACGCCGTGTCGCCCTCGGGGGAGCGGTACAGCGAACGGGCCCTGGCCGCCGCGATGACCGGGACCCGGCTGCTGCCGCCCGCCCAGGTCCCCTACGCCGTCCTCAACGAACTGGCCGGTCATCGCGGCTCCCGCGACCAGGACGACGACGCCATGGTCATCTGCCTGGACTGGCACGGTCGCCAGGGCTGAGAGCGGCCGGGGCGCGGGCGGGCCGGCCGGTCCGGCGCCCCGGCCCACGACGCGAGCGGGCGCGGGCCGGGGGCCGGCGCCCGGGTCCGTGGGCCACGGGCGCCGGGTGATGATCCACACGTCCGTGCCCCCGGGCACCCTGATCAAGGGCTTTCCCACCGGACCACCCTTTCGCGCGGCGACGCGGCCCCGACCGGGCTTGCCCTCGCGCCGAGGGTGCGGGATGGTTGCCAAACGGAAACCTTTGACTCAAGCCCCCCAACCGAAGGTGGTGCGGTACGCACGGCGTGCCCCGTCTGTGAAGTCTTCCGACAGCTTGTCCCCGGCCCTGCCCGCCCCCCGCCCGCCCCGATCCGGCGCCGGGCCCGAGTGGGAGTCCGCGCCCTGCCCGGTCCTGGTCCTCGACCCGGCCGGCGCGGTCAGCGCCGTCAACTCCGCCGCGAGCTCGCTGCTGCCCGGCGCGGCCCCGGGCCGCGCGGTGCGCGACGTCGCCCCCTCCTGGCTGACCGAGGCGCACGACGGCCTCGACCCGCGGCAGGCGACAGCCGGGGACCCGGCCGTCGCGAGCGGCACCATCGGCGAGCGCAGCTTCCAGGCGCGGCCGGTACGCCGGGGGCAGGACGTCGTGTGGTGGCTGATGGAGGAGACCGGCCGCCGGAGCGCCGAAGAGGCCCTGGCGCAGGAGCGGGAACGCGCCGCCTTCCTCTCGCAGGCGTCGACCGCCCTGCTGTCCTCGCTCAACGCCGAACGCTGCGTCGAGGTCACCGCGACCCTCGCCGCCCGGCACCTCGGGGACGCCGCCGTGTTCGTCTCCCCGCCCGCCGGACACCGTCTCCCGCTCGCCCTCGCGGGCGGTGACGGCTCCTTCACCACCCGCGCCGTCGAGGCCGACCCCGCGGAGGTGCCCGGACTCGCCGAGGCGCTCCAGGGTTTCCCGCCCGTGCCCTCCCGCTGGATCGACCCCGCCGCCGTCCCCGACTGGATCGTCCCCGAGGGCTTCGAGGGCCCGCTCGGCTCGGTCATGGTCACCCCGCTGCCCGGCCACGGAGTACCGGCCGGGGCGCTCATCGTGCTGCGCCGCTGCGGACGCTCCTCCTTCACCGCGACCGAGGAGGTCTTCGCGCAACTGTTCGCCGCGCGGGCCGGGGCGGCGATCTCCGCCGCCCGGCTCTACGCCGAGCAGGCCGGGATCACCCGCACCCTGATGCGCGAACTGCTCCCGCCCGCGCTGCACCGGATCGACGGCGTCGAGTTCGCCGGCGGCTACCGGCCCTCCGGGCAGAGCGAACGCGTCGGCGGGGACTTCTACGACGTCCACCCGGCCACCGAGGACGGCGAGGAGGCCATGGCGGTCCTCGGCGACGTGTGCGGCAAGGGCCTGGAGGCCGCCGTGCTCACCGGGAAGATCCGCAACACCCTGCACGCGCTGCTGCCGCTCGCCGACGACCACGCCCGGGTCCTGCGCCTCCTCAACGGCGCCCTCCTGACGGCCGACCACGCCCGCTTCGCGACCCTCGTGCTCGCCTCCGTGACCCGCGCGGCCGGAACCGTCCGGCTGCGGCTGACCAGCGCCGGGCACCCGGTGCCGCTCATCGTGCGCGACGGCGGCCGCGTCGACGAGGCGGACACCCGGGGCACCCTCATCGGGGCGCTGCCCGAGGTCACCGTGACCACCGACACCGTCGAACTCGCCCCCGGCGAGACCTGCCTGCTCTACACGGACGGCATCACCGAGGCGCGCGGCGGCCCCCTCGGCGACGAGATGTTCGGCGAGGAGCGCTTGCGCCAGGCCCTCGGCGACTGCGCCGGACTGCCCGCCGAGGCCGTCGTCGAGCACGTCCAGATGCTCGCCTCCGCGTGGGTCGGCGACGGACCCCACGACGACATGGCCCTCGTCGCCATCACCGCCCCGCGCCACGCCCACCTCAGCGCGGTGGACGGCCGCACCCGGGGCAGGTACACCGCCTGACCCACCCGTACGACCGCAACCGGTGCCCCGGCGCCGCAGGACCGAAAGACCCGGATGACCGTTCCTCCGCACCCGCTGACCCTCACCGTCGCCCCGTACGACGCCGGCGTACCGCTGCTGCGGGCGGCCGGGGAACTGGATCACGACACGGCGGGAGAGCTGCTGACCGCGGTCGCCCGGCAGCTCGCCGCGCGGCCCGTCCCGCCCGCCGTCCACCTCGACCTCTCGGGGGTCACGGTGTGCGACTCGATGGGCCTGTCCGCCCTCATCATGGTCCGCCGCCAAGCGGCGTCGGCCGGCGTCCCGCTCCTGCTGGACGAGGTGTCCCCGGTACTGGGCCGGCTCCTCGACCTCACCGGCACGAGGGCCTACCTCACCGCGTGCCCCGTGACCGGGCGCGGGGAGGAACACCCAGGAACCGGCTGAACCGGGGCCCCGCCCTCCGCCGCCCGCAAGGGGACGGGAGGGCACCGCACGCGCGAACCGGCCGCCGCTCACCCGGAGCCCAGCACCTCCGCGAGGTCGTAGCGCACCGGCTGCTCCAGCTGGCTGTACGCGCAGCTCTCCGGAGCGCGGTCGGGCCGCCAGCGGCGCCACCGGGCCGTGTGCCGGAAGCGGCCCCCGTCCGCCGCGCCCTCCATGTGGTCATAGGCCACCTCGCACACCCGCTCCGGACGCAGCGGCACCCAGGACAGGTCCTTCCGCCCCGTCCACCGGCTCGGCGCGCCCGGCAGGCGCGCCGACTCGTGCGCCGACTCCTGGGCCCACGCCGCCCACGGATGCCCCGCGAAGCCGTCGCCCGCCTCCATCCGCAGGGGTGCCAGCTCCTCCACCAGCTCCGCCCGTCGCTTCATCGGGAAGGCCGCGCACACCCCGACGTGCTGGAGCGCGCCCCGGGCGTCGTACAGCCCGAGCAGCAGCGAACCCACCACAGGACCGCTCTTGTGGTAACGGAAACCCGCGACCACGCAGTCCGCGGTCCGCTCGTGCTTGATCTTGAACATCGCCCGTTCGTTCTGCCGGTACGCGAGCCCGGGTGGCTTCGCGACGATCCCGTCGAGCCCCGCGCCCTCGAAACGCTCGAACCAGCCCTCGGCCGTCTCGCGGTCCCGTGTCGCCGGTGCCAGGTGCACCGGCGCGTCCACGCCCGCCAGCACCTCGGCCAGCAGCGCGCGACGCTCCTGCTGCGGCCGGCCCGTCAGGTCCTGATCGCCCAGCGCCAGCACATCGAAGGCCACGAACGAGGCGGGCACCGTCCGGGCCAGCGTCCGCACCCGCGAATCGGCCGGATGGATGCGCTCCGACAAGGCGTCGAAGTCCAGCCGGCCCGCTCGGGCCACCACGATCTCCCCGTCCAGCACACAGCGCTTCGGCAGTCGCGCCGCCAGCGCCTCCACCAGCTCGGGGAAGTAGCGGGTCAGGGTCTTGCCGGTCCGGCTGCCCAGCTCGACCTCCGCCCCGTCACGGAACACGATGGAGCGGAAGCCGTCCCACTTCGCCTCGTACAGCATGTCCGGCGGAATCCGGGCCACGGCCTTCGCGAGCATCGGCTTGACGGGTGGCATCACGGGCAGGCGCATGAGCCGATTGTGGCGCCGATATGCGGCTTTCGCGCGTGCGACCTACGGTGGCGACCATGGCAGAAGCGGTGGAACTGACGGCACGGGGACGCACGGTACGGCTGTCCAGCCCCGACAAGGTCTACTTCCCCGAGCGCGGGTTCACCAAGATGGACGTCGCCCTCTACTACCTCGCGGTCGGCGAGGGCATGACCCGGGCCCTGCGCGACCGCCCCACCACCCTGGAGCGCTACCCCGAAGGCGTCACCGGGGAGTCCTTCTTCCAGAAACGCGCTCCGAAGAACCTGCCCGACTGGATCGGCACCGCCCACATCGCCTTCCCCAGTGGCCGCTCCGCCGACGAGATGTGCCCCGAGGAACCCGGAGCGATCCTGTGGGCCGCCAACCTCGGCGCGCTCGTCTTCCACCCCTGGGCCGTGCGCAAGGACGACACCGACCACCCCGACGAACTGCGCCTCGACCTCGACCCGCAGCCCGGGACCGACTTCCAGGACGCGGTCGCCGTCGCCCGGGAACTGCACGCGCTGCTCGACGAACTCGGGCTGCGCGGCTGGCCCAAGACCTCCGGCGGACGCGGACTGCACGTCTTCGTCCCCATCGAGCCCGAGTGGGACTTCACCGCGGTACGCCGCGCCGCCATCGCCACCGGGCGTGAACTGGAGCGCAGAATGCCGGGCAGGGTCACCACCAACTGGTGGAAGGAGGAGCGCGGGGAGCGCATCTTCATCGACTACAACCAGAACTCCCGCGACCGCACCATCGCCGCCGCCTACTCGCTGCGCGCCCGCCCGCACGCCCCCGTCTCCGCGCCCCTGACCTGGGATGAGGTGCCCGTGTGCGACCCGCGCGACTTCGACCTCGCCACGATGCCCGGCCGCTACCGCGAGCACGGCGACGTGCACGCCGACATGGACGGGCACCGCTACCGCCTCGACGCGCTGCTGGAGATCGCCGACAAGGACGAGCGCGACCACGGGCTCGGCGACCTGCCCTACCCGCCCGACCACCCGAAGATGCCGGGCGAGCCGCGCCGCGTCCAGCCCAGCCGGGCCCGGCAGGACCCGGACGGCGGGCACCGCGAGACCGGCGGGACCGACGGGAACGGGGCCTGAGCACACCATGAGCGAGGAACAGCCGTCCGATCCGGAAGGCACCGGCCGCGCGACGCCCGCGCCCGGCGCCCACCGCGACACCCCACCGGCCCAGGGACCGCACGGAGCCCACGGCAGGCGCCCGACCCGGGCCGAGCGCTGGGAGGACTTCCGCGCCTCCCCGTTCCTGCCCGCGCTCGTGCTCGTGTTCATCCTCGCCGCCGCCGCGGGCCTCTTCGCCGGCTCCTACACGTACTCGATGGCCAAGCCCACCCCGCGCCACGTCCCCGTCGCCGTCGTCGGCGACCTCGACTCCCCGCGCGGCCGGCGCTTCGTCGACGGACTGGAGCAGGCCCTGGACGCGGGGGTGAGCCTGCGGCCGTACGAGGACGACGCGGCCGCCAAGGACGCCGTCGAGGAACAGCGGGTGTTCGCCGTACTGCGCGCCGAGGACGGGCACGTGGGGCTCGACGTCTCCGGTGCCTCCGGGCAGTCCGTGGCCCAGGTCCTGGAGGAGGCGGCGCCCAGGGCCGGGAAGGCCGCCGGCACGCCGGTCACCGTACGGGACCTCAAACCGCTGCAGAGCGGCGACCCGCGCGGGCTCGCGCTGTTCTACATCTCGCTGGCCGCCGTCATCGTGGGCTTCGTCGGCGCGATCCAGCTCAGCGTGCACGCCCGCGCCCTCAACCCGGCCGAGCGCATCGCCTTCACGGTGGCCTACTCGCTGCTCGGCGGCTTCGTGATCGCCGCCGTCGTGGACTGGTGGCTGGGCGCCCTCGACCTGCCCTTCCTCCAGTCCTGGATGATCCTCGCGTTCACCATGTTCACGTCCGGCATGGTCTTCACGATGTTCAACACCCTCATCGGCCGCTGGGCGATGCTGCCGACCTGGGGGCTCATGGTGCTGCTGGGCAACCCGTCCTCGGGCGGGGCCGTGTCCTGGCCGCTGCTGCCCTCGGTGCTCGGGCACATCGGCCAGTGGCTGCCGCCCGGAGCCTCGGTCAACGCCCAGCACACGGCCGTGTACTTCCGCGGCCACCAGCACCTGTTCCCGTACCTCGTGCTGGCCGGCTGGGCCCTGCTGTCCTGCGCGGTGTTCTGGATCTGGCGCCACCGGCACCCCGGCGGCCGTGACCGTGTGCCCGCGCACACGGCCACGGCCGCCGGAAGTACCGCTGCGGCCTGAGCCCCTACAGCTCCTTGATCCGGATGTCGCGGTAGGAGATCACATCGGAGGTGCTGTGCACCTGGAGCCCGATGTAACCGGAGGCGTAACGGCGTCCGTCCGTGCCCGGGTCACCGTCGCGCGGCGGGTTGAACTGCTGGCCCGCCGTGTTGTCGAACTCGTTGATCAGCACCCCGTTGCGGAAGATCTTGAAGTGCTGGTCGACGACCCGGACCTCGTAGTCGTTCCAGGTCCCCTTCTCGGTGACCCCGGCGCCGGCCAGGCCGACCCGGTCGAAGCCGTACACCGAACCGGTCTTGTACATGTCGCCGGCCGGCGAGTCGAAGATCTGGATCTCGTGGCCGTACTTGATCGCGACCCACTCCGGGCTCTGCTCCTCGGGGTGGTCGTGCACCTGCGGGAAGCGGACGAAGACCCCGCCGTTGGCGTTGGCTCCGGCCGCGGCGTCGTCACGGAAGCGCAGCTTGAGCGAGAAGTCGTCGTACTTGCGCTCGGGGAACCACAGCATCCCCATCCCGTCGACCGTCTTCGAGCTGGTGATCGATCCGTCCTCGTTGAGGGCGAACCGGCCCCCGCCCACCTGCTCCCACTTCTGGAACGACTTCTCGCTGCCGTCCATGATGTCGCGGTAGCCGGTGGTCTGGCCGGGCTTGCCGATCCCGGACTGCTTGGCGGCCTGGTTGATCGCCTTGCGCTCGCGCTGGTCGATGACGTTCTCGGCCTTCAGCTCGCCGAGCACCTGGGTGACGTGCTTGAGGAACAGGGCGTTGGACGTCCAGTCCTTCTCGTCCTCGATCCGCTCGTTGATCCGGCAGCGGTTCTCGGTGATCCGGTTGGGCACCCCGGAGTCGACGGTGCCCACGAACACGGTCTTGCGCTCGTCGAACTCGGCGCAGCCCGGAGCGGGCACCCCGCCGCCCTGGACGACGCTCAGCACCACCTTGCCGGCCTGCGAGGTGTTGCCCGCCTTGTCGGTGGCCCGGTAGGCGAGCGTGTGCCGCCCCACCCGGTCCACGACGACCGGCTTCGCGTACGCCAGGTAGGGGCCCTCGTCGATGGAGTACTCGACGGTGTCCACCCCCGAGTCGTCGTCGGTCGCGCTCAGCGTGACCTTGGCCGAGCCGATGTAGGCGCCGTCGGAGTTCTTCGAACCGCTGACCTCGGCGCCCACGACGGGAGCCGTGGTGTCCTCGGCCGGCGGTACGACCACCGTGAAGTCCACGGACTTCTCGGCGGCGGCGTTGCCCGCCTTGTCCGTCGCGCGGTAGCGCACGGTGTGCGCGCCCTCCTCGTGCACCATGACCGGACCGGTGTACGGCTGCCAGTCGCCGTCGGCGCCGATCGCGTACTCGATGGTGTTGACGCCCGAACCGGTGTCGGAGGCCGTCACGGTGACGGTCGCCATCCCGAGGTACGCGCCGTCCTCGTCCTGGTCCCCGGCGACGGTCGCCGAGGTCTCCGGCGGGGTCTTGTCGTCGGTCGACCCGGTCACCACCGTGAACTCGGCCGACTTCTGAGCGGCCGCGTTCCCGGCCTTGTCGGTGGCCCGGTAGCGCACCACCTGATCACCGACCTGATCGACCACCACCGGGGTGGTGTACGGCTGCCAGTCGCCGTCCGCGCCGATCGCGTACTCGATCGTGTCGACGCCCGAACCGGCGTCGGTGGCCTCGACGGTCACCGTGGCGGAGCCGACGTAGGCGCCGTCCGCGTTCTGGTCGCCGGTCACCTTCGCGGAGGTCTCCGGAGCGGTCGTGTCGTCCCCGCCACCGCCGCCGTCGGTCACCACGAAGGTGCCCGTCATGGAGGTGTGGCCCGGGATCGTGCAGTGGTAGCGGTAGGTGCCCGGGGTGAGGACCACCTCGGCCGTGTGCTTGCCGCCCTCCGCGTCACTCGGGTTGGCGAGGATGTTGAGGTTGACGTCCTTGTTGTAGTCCTCGCTGGAGACGTCGAAGGTGAGTGTGTGCGGCATGCCGGTCGTGTTGCCGGTCGCCTCACTGTTCTCGAAGACGATCGTCGCGGGGCCCGCGACCGCCGTCTTCGGGGCCGACAGGTAGTGCGTGATGTCGTTGCCCGCGGTCCAGGTCAGCACCTGGGCCGCCCTGGGGGCGGCCTCCTTCGGCTCCTGGCCCAGCGCCGCCGTCGAGGTCAGCCCGAGCAGCAGCCCGACCGAGGCGATCAGCGCCAGCAGCAGCCGGGGCCGGGGCGGCCTACGGAGAGGGGATCTCGTACGTCCGCGCACCGTCTACCTCCTCACGAGTTGGTTGGCGGCCGGGGTCGCGGCGCCGCCCTTGTAGGTGACGCGCCACAGCGCCGACTCCTTGTCCGAGGTGAAGAAGCCACGCCCGTAGTCGAGGACGTACAGCGCACCGTCGGGACCGAACTTCCAGTCCATGAGGTTGCGGATGCCGCCCTGACCCACCGGGACGATCTTCCTCAGGGACTCGGCGTGCACCGGGATGCCGCCCTCGCCCTGCGTCTTCGGGTCCATCAGCACCGCGTGCCGGGGCTGCGTGTCGTCGTAGAGGTCACCGACGAACCACTTGCCGTCCCAGTACTCGGGCCACTTGGTCTTGCTGGACAGGCTCTTGTCGAAGCGGTACACCGGTCCGTCCATGGCCGCCTGGCCGCCGCCCTTGAGCCACGGCAGCTTGTAGGTGGCCTCGCTCTCCTTGTAGGAGGGCACGCCCTGCGCGTTGCGCGGGTAGTCGGGGCCGCCACCCTGCGGCGAGTACCAGATGTTGTTCCCGGTCACCGGCGGCAGGTTCACGAGCCCGTCGTTGTTGGGCGACTCGTTCTTCGGGTGGTCGCAGTCGTACCAGCCCAGCGGCTTGCTCGGATCGGGCAGATTGCGGTCCCGGTAGGGCTGCTTATTGCCCATGCAGTACGGCCAGCCGCGGTTGCTCGCCTTGGTGATGACGGCGAACGTGTCGTACTTCGCCGGGCCCCAGGTCTCGCTCGGGGCGCCCGCGTCCGGGCCGACCCAGCCCGCGTACAGCGTGTCGGTGGCCTTGTCGACCGAGATGCGCGCCGGGTTGCGCACGCCCATCACGTAGATCTCGCCCCGCGTCTTGCCGCCGCCCTCGGCGGTCTCCTTGCCGGTGAAGAGGTTGCCCTCCGGCAGGGTGTAGGTGCCGTCCTGCTCCGGGTGGATGCGCAGGATCTTGCCGTTGAGGTTGTTCGTGTTCCCCGCGGTGCGCCGGGCGTCCGCGAAGGACACGCCCTTGTAGTTCGGCTCCGGGTTGTTGCCCGAGTAACCGTCGCTGAACTGGGAGGAGTTGTTGTCACCGACGGCGATGTACAGATTGCCCTTGGAGTCCCAGGCCATCCCGCCGCCGGCGTGGCAGCACGAGTGGACCTGGACCGGCCAGGACAGCAGCACCTTCTCCGAGGACATGTCGATCTTGTTGGTCGCCTTGTTGAGGGTGAACCGCGAGACCTGCCGGGTCGCCATCTGCTTGTCGCGGTCCAGCTTCGAGTGCGGCGTGTAGTGCAGGTAGATCCAGCCGTTGTCCTCGAAGCGCGGGTCCAGCTCGATTCCGAGCAGCCCCTCCTCGACCTTGACCAGCTCGTCGCCCCCGCCCTTGTTGCCGAAGACGGTGAGCTTCCCGGCGAGCGTGACCTCCTTGGTCTTCGGGTCGTAGACGTGGATCTCGCCCTCGCCCTTGCCGACGTCGGGGTCCTTCCAGTCCGTCACGACCGGCTGGCTCGCGTCCTTGCCGCCGCGGCCGATGTAGAAGACCCGGCCGTCCTTGGCGGTGACCAGCCCGTGCGGCTCACCGATCTGGTCGTTGACGCCCGGCTGGTTGGCCTTGGTCAGCCGCTCTGCCGTGTAGTTGGAGTCGATCGCGGCCTTGCAGTCGGCGCGTACCAGACGCGTCGTCCACAGCAGCGCCCCGCGCAGGTGCGTGCGGAAGTCGGACTCCGCGAAGCTCTCCGCCGTACCGCCCATGCCGGTGTAGAAGGAACGGCCGCCGTCGTAGTCACGGCACCAGGACACCGGGTGGTCGGCGCCGTTGGCCCCGGTGCCCGGCGTGTACGTCGACTCCCGCACCCGGGCGACGGTGTGGACCTTGCCGCTCGGGTTCTCGGTCCAGTTGAGCCACTTGTCGGGGTGCTTCCACTCCAGCGGCAGGCTCTGGGTGGCCGGATTCGTGCGGTCGCCAACCTCGACGGTGGCGCGCTGCGCCTTCGCCCCGCTCCCCTCGACCGGACGCGCGCCGATGAGGCCCGTGTACCAGTCGGAGTACGGCTCGGTGCGCGCCGCGTCGTTGATGCCCAGGAATCCGCCGCCGGCCTTGACGTAGGACTCAAGACCCGCTTCCTGATCGGCGTTGAGTACGTCGCCGGCCCCGGTCAGGAAGACCACGGAGTTGATCTTGGCGAGCTTCTTCGCGTTGGTGAACACCTTCGCGTTGGCGGTGGCCTCGATCGAGAACCGCTGGCCCGCTGGCCCGCTCTGGCCGATCTTCTCGATCGCCTCGATCCCCGCGTCCACGGCGGGGGACTCCTCTCCGGCGGTACCGGTGTAGATCAGTACCTTCACTTCGTCACCGCCTGGTGGTGACGGCAGGTCGAGTGCCTGGCCCGACTGCGCGCCGGCCGGGCTGCCGGTCATCAGTCCGGTGGCCACGGCGCCGGAGAGCAGCACCGCCGCCCAGGCCCTGCGTCGTCGTCCCCGGCGTCCGGCCGGTCTGTCCGTGCCGGGCCTCGTAGTGCTCCAGGCCCGTTGGTGCGGCGTGAACCGCATGTGGTCACCCACCCCTCCTCGGTCACAGCAACAGCGCGGACGAAGCTAGACGTCTTTTCGCGGTACGCCAAGAGCTATGACCCAGATGGCACAAACTTTGTCCTGAGTGTGGATAAACGAAGATCCCTTGGCTACCGTGTGCCCGTCCCCGGGGCCTGACGCGCCCCGCAAGTCCCCAATCGTGCAAGGGAGTTCGATCATGGCTTCGGCGACGGAGGGCTCGGCGGAAGGCTTCGGAAGACGGCTGTTCAACCGGCGTGTGCTGGTGGGAGGCGCGGCCGCGGCCGCCGGCCTCACCACGATCGCGGCGGCCTCGGACGGGGGCGACAGCGCCAAGGCGGCCGTCACCGCGCCGACCGCCCCGGCCGGCGGCGCGGTACGCCGGATCACCCTGTACGCCGAGCGGCTGGCGGGCGGTCAGATGGGCTACGGGCTGGAGAAGGGCAAGGCGAGCGTCCCCGGCCCGCTCATCGAGCTGAACGAGGGCGACACGCTGCACATCGACTTCGAGAACACCATGGACGTCGACGCGAGCCTGCACGTGCACGGCCTCGACTACGAGATCAGCAGCGACGGCACCCGCATGAGCAACAGTCACGTACCGCCCGGCGGGCACCGCACGTACACCTGGCGCACCCACAAGCCGGGGCGGCGCGCGGACGGCACCTGGCAGCCGGGCAGCGCCGGGTACTGGCACTACCACGACCACGTGGTGGGCACCGACCACGGCACCGGCGGCATCCGCAACGGGCTCTACGGGGGAGTGGTGGTGCGCCGCAAGGGCGATCTGCTGCCCGACCGGACCCACACGATCGTCTTCAACGACCTGACGATCAACAACCTCAAGACCGGGCCCGACTTCAAGGCCACGGTGGGGGAGCGCGTGGAGATCGTCATGATCACCCACGGCGAGTACTACCACACGTTCCACCTGCACGGTCACCGCTGGGCGGACAACCGCACCGGGCTGCTGACCGGCCCCGAGGACCCCTCACCCGTCATCGACAACAAGATCACCGGGCCGGCCGACTCCTTCGGCTTCCAGGTGATCGCCGGCGAGGGCGTGGGGGCGGGCGCCTGGATGTACCACTGCCACGTGCAGTCGCACTCCGACATGGGCATGGCCGGGATGTTCCTGGTGGCCAAGGAGGACGGCACCGTGCCGGGCCACGAGGGGCACACCGCGGGCACGAGGAAGACCGCGCCGGACGCGGCCGCCCCGAAGAAGGGCGCGGCCTCCGGGCACGCCGGGCACGCGATGTGACGTGCCGTGGGGCGGCCCGGCCCGCCGGTCCGCCCCGCGACAGGCCGCCGCCCCGGGCCGGTGCGGGACCGGGGGCGGCGGGTGGTTCAGGAGCCCACGGACACCGTGAAGCGCCGGGGGTTGCCGTCGTTCGCCGCCCCCGACACGTCGGGCTCACCGTCCGGACGCACGTCGTCGTACGGGAAGGCGTACCCGATCGGCGAGTTGGCGTGCACGACACGCGACCAGTGGTTGGTCACCGCGTCCCGGTAGTAGTCGTCGCTGCCCCCGCCGGGCTGATCGGGGTGGGTCAGCAGCGTGCTGCGGTTGAAGCCGGCCGCGAGCCGGGCGAGCAGGCCCTTCTTGTCGTCGTTGTCCGAGGGGTTGTTCGTGAAGGGCCCGTGGTCGCACGTGAAGATGTCCGCCGACCCGGGCTTGACGAAGGTGTGCCCGCCCTCGAAGGTCAGCACGTCGTCGCCGCCGACCCGGCCGGCCAGCACCCCGCGGCCGCCCTGGAGGTCGATGCTCAGGTCCTCGGAGCGGTACTTGTCCCACACCCGGTCCACATAGCCGCCCCACACGTCCCGGAAGGGCATCTCCTCGGGCCGGTCGAAGTACGGGGCCATGACCGTCTGCGGGGAGACGGCGCGCAGGATCTGGCCGTCGCCGCCGCGCAGCACGAGCGAGTCCCAGGGCTGCCCGTCCTTCTCGGACTGTGCGACGAGGTCGTCCGCGATGGCCTGCACCGCGCCGTCCGGCAGCGGGGCGACCGTCCTGCTCGCGTCACCCTCCAGCCTCAGCCCGATCGGCAGCGAGGTCACGAGGTCGACATAGCTGATGTTCGCGTACAACTGCGTGTCGTTGAAGGTGAACTCGCAGAAGGACCACACCTTTTCGTAGTTCGGGTCGGTGCTCGTCGCGAAGGCGGGCTCGACGATCGCCGGGCCCGGGTTCACGAGGAACTCCAGCTCGTCGTCGCGCACGAAGTACACCCGGGCGCCGAACAGCCGCGGCAGCGTGAGGACGACGGGGCCCGCCCCGGCGGCGGGCAGCGGGATCGCGCAGTCCACCGGCAGGGGAGTGCCGGCGGCCGGAGGCTCCTCGGGGTGGTAGACGCTGCCGTCGGCGCGCAGCATGGTCCACTCGCCGCCCGGGAAGGCGTGCCCGGTCACGTAGGCGTTCACCTGTCCGGGCAGGGAGGTGTTCTCCAGAGCCAGCTCGCAGGTCTCGGGGGCGGCGCCCGCGGGCCCGGCCGGGGTCCACAGCGGGGTGGTGAGCGCCGCGGCGGTGGCCGCCGCGCCGGTCAGAAACAGTCTGCGTGAGAGCACGCGTCCTCCTGGAAGCCGTGGGGGACCCGCGGGAAGGGAGGAGCTGTGGGGGCCCGCGGGTGTCCCCACTCTTCCGGCGGGGCGAACAGCTCGTCAAGAGTTGTGCGCGCACGAGCCGGAAGGGGCGGAATGCCTTCACAAGGTGGCGACCCGGGAGGGGGGTTGGCGCGACTTCCACGGGAGGGGAACCCCTGCGCCCAGCCCGGGAAGCGGGCGCGCGCAGGTGCTGCCGGACTCGGTGACGGCGGCCCCGTCACCGTCTCCCTCCTCGTCCCGCGACCGCGAGGGCACCCGGTGTGCGGATCCCCGACCGCGACGCCACAGGGGCCCGGCGGTGAATACCGCCCCCGCCCGCACGGCATCTGATCGGCGCCGGGCCGGTGCGGCGGGCGCCGGTCCGGCGCCGACGGCCGCGCGCACAGGCGTTGAGCGATCGTTGAGCGACTGTTTCGCCGGGGGCGGCACCATCCCCGTATGTACTTGGACATCGTGGCCACGACGGAGCCGGGCTGGCAGGAGGGCGCCCTGTGCGCCCAGATCGGCACGGAGTTCTTCTTCCCCGAACCCGGCAGCTCGGTGCGGGAGGCCAAACGGATCTGCCGTTCCTGCACGATCCGCAGGGACTGCCTGGAGTACGCGCTGCGGCAGGACGAGCGTTACGGCGTGTGGGGCGGGCTCTCGGAGAAGGAGCGCAAACGCCTGCGCGTCCTGCGCCAGGGCTGAGACCCCGGGTGTGGAGTCGGGTCCCAGGTGTCGGGAAACCCCCTGCCCCGTCCGAGGTGAAAGGTGAAAGGCGAAAGGCCCTCCCCAGTCCTGACCGGGGAGGGCCGAGCCGGTGGGGACCGGTCGCGCGCCGGTCTACCGGGCCGCCGCGCGGGCGGCCATCCGGGCCTTGCGGGCGGCGAGCTTCTCGTCGAAGGTGGCCGCCTGCGCGTCGAGCCCGCCCATGAACAGCCCCAGCTCCTCCTGGGCCGCCAGGCCCTCGGGCCCGAGGCCGTCGATCTCCAGGACCTTCAGGTAGCGCAGCACCGGCTGGAGCACGTCGTCGTGGTGGATGCGCAGGTTGTAGACCTCGCCGATCGCCATCTGGGCCGCCGCCCGCTCGAAGCCGGGCATCCCGTGGCCGGGCATCCGGAAGCCCACCACGACGTCCCGTACCGCCCGCATCGTGAGGTCGGGCGTCAGCTCGAAGGCGGCCTTCAGCAGGTTCCGGTAGAAGACCATGTGCAGGTTCTCGTCGGTCGCGATCCGCGCCAGCATCCGGTCGCACACCGGATCGCCCGACTGGTGGCCGGTGTTGCGGTGCGAGACGCGGGTGGCCAGCTCCTGGAAGGCGACGTAGGCCACCGAGTGCAGCATCGAGTGCGCGTTGTCCGAGGTGAAGCCCTCGCTCATGTGAGCCATGCGGAACCGTTCCAGCTCGTCCGGGTCGACGGCCCGGGAGGCGAGCAGGTAGTCGCGCATCACGATGCCGTGCCGGCCCTCCTCCGCCGTCCAGCGGTGCACCCAGGTGCCCCACGCGCCGTCGCGGCCGAACAGGGTCGCGATCTCGTGGTGGTAGCTCGGCAGGTTGTCCTCGGTGAGCAGGTTGACGACGAGAGCGATGCGCCCGACGTCGGTGACCTTCGACTGGCTCTTGTCCCAGGGCTCGCCGTCCTCGAAGAAACCGGGGTAGTTCCGCGCCTCGCCGAACGGCACGTACTCGTGCGGCATCCAGTCCTTGGCGACCTTGAGGTGCCGGTTCAGCTCTCTCTCGACCACTTCCTCCAGGGCGTACAGCAGGCGCGCGTCGTTCCAGTCGGACGAGGTGCCGGGGGCCGAGCGGGGGGAAATGATCGTCACGGGGTCTCCTGGGGACGGGAGGATGGGGACAGGGGGAGCGGTCGCCGGTCGCCGCGCTCGGGAACGCGGGTACCTACGGAATCGTAGGTTACGAGACCGTAGGTTAAATGTGCCGTAAGAGCTGCCCTCCGCACCCGGAGGTGCGGCGCGCCGCGGCGTGGCTTTCGTCCGGCGTTCCTCTCGCCTTCCCCGGACGCGGCTTCTCAGCCGTTCCCCATCAATTCCGCGAGGCAGCGGTCGAGGTCGACCCGCGGCGGCTCGGCCCCGCGCGGCGCGAGGGAGTCCGTGCGCCGCAGGAAGAGACGCAGCTCGGCGCTGTACAGGTGGACCACCGCCATGCCCTCCGGGGCGTGGAACTCGAGAACGGTGCGTTCGTACCCGTAGGGACGTACGCGTACGTCCCCCAGTCCGGCCGCCTCCCGGAGGCCCTCCGAGAGCAGGTCGCGGGCGAAGACCCAGGTCACCTCGGTGCCTTCCAGGGTCGCGGAGGCGGGGAAGTCGATGCGGACGGCGTAGGGGTCGCTCAGGTCGTAGCGGAGAGTGGCCTCGACGGTCGGCATGGCGGCGGTGGCCACCACGCGGGCCCTGACGGCTTGTTCGATGACAGTGGACAAGGAACCTGCTCCCTCGCTGGCGACGGATCCGGGCGACGCCTGGTGCGACACGACTGCGGACGCGGGCGGAACGGACCGGGCACTTGTTCAGACGCCGGAATGAGGGATTCAGTGCGCAGAAACCCCTAGTGAACTGCGTCACCGTCGCTCTTTATCCGGAGCCGAACACTCCGTTTTCCGCCCCGGGCGCTCCGCGCTCCACGCCCGAGCCGCCCGCCGCCGCACCACGGCGGCCCCCGTCCGCTCACCGTCTACAGTCGGGCCGTGGTGAGGAACGAGGACGCCGAGGACCGGCCGGGCACCGAAGAGGCCGCGCGCCGGACCCAGGACCTGCTGCGCGAGCGGCTCGTCCTGGACGAGGCCGGGCCCCCGCCCGGCCGGGGCCACGTCACGGGGGTGGACGTGGCCTACGACGACGCACGCGATCTGGTCGCCGCGGCGGCCGTCGTCCTCGACGCGTCGAGCCTCGCCGTGGTGGACACGGCGACCGCCGTGGACCGCGTCTCCTTCCCGTACGTCCCCGGGCTGCTCGCCTTCCGCGAGGTGCCCGCCGTGCGCGCCGCGCTCGACCGGCTGTCCGCCGATCCCGGGCTCGTCGTGTGCGACGGTTACGGACTCGCCCACCCGCGCCGCTTCGGCCTCGCCAGCCACCTCGGTGTCCTGACCGGGCTGCCGACCATCGGTGTCGCCAAGAACCCGTTCACCTTCACCTACGAGGCCCCGGGCGAGGAACGCGGTGCCTTCAGCGCGCTGCGCGGCGACGACGGCGAGGAGGTCGGCCGGGCGCTGCGCACCCGTACCGGCGTCAAACCGGTCCACGTGTCCGTCGGCCACCGCACGAGCCTCGACACCGCCTGCGCGCACACCCTCGCCCTGACCCCGCGCTACCGGTTGCCCGAGACCACCCGCCGGGCCGACGCCCTGTGCCGGCGGGCGCTGCGGGAGGCGGTCCGGGCCGGGTGACCGGGCGATCCGTCCCCTCCGGGCGCCCGGCGAGTGCCGCGTTCAGACACCGGGCACGCCGCGCACCGCGATCCCGTGCCGCTCCAGCAGCGCCGCCGTGACCCCGTCCCCCTCGACCAGCGTCCCGTCGAAGGAGCCGTCGTGCACCGCGCCCCGGCCGCAGGAGGGGCTGCGCGGCATCAGCACCGCCTCCGCGCAGCCCTCCCGCAGCGCTTCGGCGAGCGCGCGTCGGGCGCCCTCGACGAAGGCGTCCGTCACATCGCGGCCGGTGTCCTCGACCACGCGCGCCCTGCCGTCGAGCACGGCGTGGCCGTCGCCCCCGGACAGTTCGGCCGGGCGGCGCGGGGTCGGCAGGCCGCCCGCCTGTTCCGGGCAGAAGGGCACGGCGCGGCGCCCCGCGAGCAGTCCGGGCAGCGCCGAGGCCGCCTTGTCCCGCCCGTCGAAACGGCACGGCACCCCGCGCAGGCACGCGCTGACCAGTACGGCATCCATGGGCCCACGGTAGCGCCGGGGGCCCGGCGGGCCGCGGGCGCGGGCGACACTTCTGAGCGCTTGCTTTCTTGGGGCTTGTGCCGGGCCCCCGGCGTTCATAGCATCACCGGTGTTACATCAGTTGTGTCACAACGCTGGGGGCATGCCCGGGATGACAGCAGCAAGCACGCGCGGACCGCGCGGCGGCCCCCTGGCCGGGGTGCGCGTCGTGGAACTCGCCGGGATCGGGCCCGGCCCCTTCGCCGCGATGCTCCTCGCCGACCTCGGCGCCGACGTCGTCCGCGTGGACCGGCCGGGCAAGCAGGCCCTCGGCATGGACCCGGCCCAGGACCTCACCAACCGCGGCAAACGCTCCGTCCTGGTCGACCTCAAGTCCGGGGACGGAGCCGAACAGGTCCTCGCCCTCGTCGAGCGCGCCGACCTCCTGATCGAGGGCTACCGGCCCCAAGTCGCCGAACGCCTCGGCATCGGTCCCCAGCCGTGCCTGGAGCGCAACCCCCGGCTCGTCTACGGGCGGATGACCGGCTGGGGACAGGAGGGGCCCCTCGCCGGACGCGCCGGACACGACATCGCCTACCTCGCCCCCACCGGCGCGCTGGGCCTCGCCGGGCGCGCGGACGAGCCCCCCGCCTTCCCCGCCAACCTGCTCGGCGACTTCGCGGGCGGCTCCCTCTACCTCGTCGTCGGCCTGCTCTCCGCCCTGCGGCACGCCGAACGCACCGGCGAGGGGCAGGTCGTGGACGCCGCGATCGTCGACGGCGCCGCCCACCTCACCACGATGCTGCACGGCATGATGGCGGCCGGTGGCTGGCAGGACCGGCGCGGCACCAACCTCCTGGACGGCGGCAGCCCCTTCTACGGCTCCTACGAGACCGCCGACGGGCAGTACATGGCCGTCGGCGCGCTGGAGAAGCGGTTCTACGCCGAGTTCGTCCGCCTGCTCGGCATCGAGGACACCGCTCCCGGCCGCGCCGACTTCGGACGCTGGGAGGAACTGCGCGCCGAGATCGCCCGCGCCTTCAGGACCCGCACCCGCGCCGAGTGGACCGAGGTCTTCGCGGACTCCGACGCGTGCGTCGCCCCCGTCCTGTCCCTGCGGGAGGCCCCGCACCACCCCCACCTCGCCGCGCGCGGCACCTTCACCGAGGCGGGCGGCGTCCACCAGCCCGCGCCCGCGCCCCGCTTCTCCGCGACCCCCGCCGCCCCGCCCGGCGCGCCCGCGCTGCCCGGCGCGGACAACGCCTCCGTCGCCAGGGACTGGGAACTGCCCCACCCGGGGTTTGCCTGACCAGGCGCAGGGGCGCCCGCGGTCGCGCGGCAGACGCGCGCTGTCGGCCAGGCCCCTGGCCCCCGCCCGACCGCGAACCACCGGCCGAGAAAGGCTGCTGTTGTGACCACCGAAGCGTATGTCTACGACGCGATCCGCACCCCGCGCGGACGCGGCAAGGCGAACGGCGCCCTGCACGGCACCAAGCCCGTCGACCTCGTCGTCGGCCTCCTGCACGAACTGCGCCGCCGGCTGCCCGGACTCGACCCGGCCGCGATCGACGACATCGTCCTCGGCGTCGTCAGCCCCCTCGGTGACCAGGGGTCCGACATCGCGCGGATCGCGGCCGTCGCCGCCGGGCTGCCCGACACCGTCGCCGGCGTCCAGGAGAACAGGTTCTGCGCCTCCGGCCTCGAAGCCGTCAACATGGCCGCCGCCAAGATCCGTTCGGGCTGGGAGGACCTCGTGCTGGCGGGCGGTGTCGAGTCCATGTCCCGGGTGCCCATGGCCTCCGACGGCGGGGCCTGGGCGATGGACCCGATGACCAACCTCGACACGGGCTTCGTCCCGCAGGGCATCGGCGCCGACCTCATCGCGACCATCGAGGGCTTCAGCCGCCGCGACGTGGACGAGTACGCGGCCCTGTCCCAGGAACGGGCCGCCACCGCGTGGAAGGAGGGCCGCTTCGACAAGTCCGTGGTCCCCGTGCGCGACCGCAACGGACTCGTCGTCCTCGACCACGACGAGCACCCGCGGCCCGGCACCACCGCCGACAGCCTCGCGAAGCTGAAGCCCTCCTTCGCCGACATCGGCGAACTCGGCGGATTCGACGCCGTCGCGCTCCAGAAGTACCACTGGGTCGAGAAGATCGACCACGTCCACCACGCCGGCAACTCCTCCGGCATCGTGGACGGTTCAGCGATCGTCGCGATCGGCAGCGAGGAGGTCGGACAGCGGTACGGACTGCGGCCGCGGGCCCGTATCGTCTCCGCCGCCGTGTCCGGCTCCGACCCCACCATCATGCTCACCGGCCCCGCGCCCGCCTCCCGCAAGGCCCTCGCCAAGGCCGGGCTCACCGCGGCCGACCTCGATCTGGTCGAGATGAACGAGGCCTTCGCCGCCGTGGTCCTGCGCTTCGCCCGCGACATGGACCTCCCCCTCGACCGGATCAACGTCAACGGCGGCGCCATCGCCCTCGGCCACCCGCTCGGCGCGACCGGCGCGATGCTGCTGGGCACCCTCGTGGACGAACTCGAACGGCGCGAGCTGCGCTACGGCCTCGCGACCCTGTGCGTGGGCGGCGGCATGGGCGTCGCCACCGTCGTGGAACGCCTCTGACCGCACGGCGTCCCCGACCGCACGGCGCCTGCCCGCCACCGGAACCCCAACGGAGCCCCTCCACCATGAGCGACACCCACCACGCCCCCGCCATCCGCTGGGAACAGGACGAGACCGGCGTCGTCACCCTCGTCCTCGATGATCCCGGCCAGTCGGCCAACACCATGAACGCCGCCTTCCGCTCGGCGATCGAGGCCGTCGCCGACCGCGCCGAGGCCGAGGCCGACAGCATCCGCGGCATCGTCTTCACCTCCGCCAAGAAGACCTTCTTCGCGGGCGGCGACCTGCACGACCTGCTCGCCGTCCGCCCCGAGGACGCCCAGCGCTTCTTCGACGAGGCCCAGGCACTCAAACGAGCCCTGCGCCGCATCGAGACCCTCGGCAAACCCGTCGTCGCCGCGATCAACGGCGCCGCGCTGGGCGGCGGTTACGAGATCGCCCTCGCCTGCCACCACCGCGTCGCCCTCGACGCGCCCGGCTCCAGGATCGGCCTGCCCGAGGTCACCCTCGGCCTGCTCCCCGGAGGCGGCGGCGTCACCCGCACCGTCCGCCTCCTCGGCATCGCCGACGCCCTCCTCAAGGTCCTCCTCCAGGGCACGCGCCACACGCCGCGCCGCGCCCTCGACAACGGGCTCGTCGACGAGGTGGTCGACAGCCCGGGGGAACTGCTCGCGCGGGCCCGCGCCTTCATCGACGCGCACCCCGAGTCCCGCCAGCCCTGGGACACCCCGGGGTACCGCATCCCCGGCGGCACCCCGGCCCAGCCGAAGTTCGCCGCGAACCTGCCCGCCTTTCCCGCCAACCTCCGCAAACAGACCGGCGGCGCGCCCTACCCCGCGCCGCGCGCGATCATGGCGGCGGCCGTCGAGGGCTCCCAGGTCGACCTCGACACCGCCCTGACCATCGAGACCCGCTACCTCACCGGACTGGTCACCGGGCAGACCGCGAAGAACATGATCCAGGCGTTCTTCTTCGACCTCCAGGCCGTCAACTCCGGTGCCGCGCGCCCCCAGGACGTCGCCCCGCGCACCGTACGCAGGGCCGCTGTGCTGGGCGCCGGGATGATGGGCGCGGGCATCGCCCACGCCTGCGCCCGCGCGGGGATCGAGGTCGTCCTCAAGGACGTGAGCGCACAGGCGGCGGCCAGGGGCAAGGAGCACGCGCGCGAACTGCTCGACAAGGCCGTACGGCGCGGACGCACCACCGAGGAGGAGCGCGACGCGCTCCTCGCCCGCATCACCCCGACCGCCGACCCCGAGGACCTCGCGGGTTGTGACGCGGTGATCGAGGCCGTCTTCGAGAACACCGCGCTCAAGCAGCGGGTGTTCCAGGAGATCCAGGGCCTCGTGGCCCCCGACGCCCTGCTGTGTTCCAACACCTCGACCCTGCCCATCACCGCGCTCGCCGAGGGCGTCGAGCGGCCCACCGACTTCATCGGGCTGCACTTCTTCTCGCCCGTGGACAAGATGCCCCTGGTCGAGATCGTCAAGGGCGAGCGCACCGGGGACGAGGCGCTGGCCCGCGCCGTGGACCTCGTACGGCAGATCCGCAAGACGCCCATCGTGGTCAACGACGCGCGCGGCTTCTTCACCTCCCGCGTCATCGGGCAGTTCCTCAACGAGGGCGTCGCGATGGTCGCCGAGGGTATCGAACCGTCCTCCGTGGAGCAGGCCGCCGCGCAGGCCGGCTACCCGGCCAAGGTCCTCTCCCTCATGGACGAGCTGACGCTCACCCTGCCCCGAAAGATCCGCGAGGAGACCCGCGCGGCCGTGGAGGCGGCGGGCGGCACCTGGACCCCGCACCCCGCCGACGCGGTGATCGACCGCATGGTCGAGGAGTTCGGCCGCCCCGGACGCGGCGGGGGAGCCGGCTTCTACGACTACACCGCCGAGGGGGAGCGCGCCGGGCTCTGGCCGGGACTGCGCGAGCACTTCACCCGGCCCGGCACCCGCCTCCCCTTCCGCGACATGCAGGAACGCATGCTGTTCGCCGAGGCCCTCGACACCGTGCGCCTCCTGGACGAGGGCGTCCTCACCTCCGTCGCCGAGGCCAACGTCGGCTCCCTCCTCGGCATCGGCTTCCCCGGCTGGACCGGCGGCGTCCTCCAGTACGTCAACGGCTACGAGGGCGGCCCGGCCGGCTTCGTGCGCCGTGCCCGCGAGCTGGCCGCCGCCTACGGGGAGCGCTTCACCCCACCCGCCTCCCTCGTCGCCAAGGCCGAACGGGGCGAGCGGTACACCGACGCGGCCTGAACCGGGCGGGTGCGGACCGGCGGGCTCGCACCGGGTGGGCCTGCACCGGGCGGGCCGGCACCGGGCCGGGGGCCAGGGGGCACCACCCCGAAGCCCCAGGCCCGGAGCCCCGTTCAGCGCGGTGTTCCGTGCCGCCCGCTCTCCCGCTCCCCGTCGTCGCCGGCCTTCGTGAGCGCGCCACGCAGCTCGGCGCTCAAGGAACGCTGGAAGGCCGTCAGAAGGGCTTGCAGGACGATCGGCTGCATATGGGCCGACAGCGAACGCGCCGCGCCCGCCGGTGCCTCGCTCACCTCGGCCTTGAACAGCGCGGCCAACTCGTGGGCGGTGCGTGCCGCGTGGTCCAGCAGCAGGGAGCGCGCGGAGCGGATCGCGTCCAGCGACAAGGGCAGGTCGAGCAGCCGCGCCCCGAGCCGTAGGAGACCCGCGTCCAGCGCGTACCTCTCCACGCCCGCCCCCGGCCCGGTGGTGTCCGGCGGCAGCGGGGTGAGCACGCCCATCGCCTCAAGCCTGCGCAGGTCCTCCCCGGTGAGCTTCCTGCCGACCTGTTCCTCCGCCTCGGCCCTGGAGCACTCGCTCGTGCCGTCCGGCAGCCAGGAGGCCACGACGGCCCGGTGGATGGCGAGTTCCTGCGCCGTGGTGCCCTCGGGCAGGCGCTCCACGTACCGCTCTATAGCGGCGAGCGTCATCCCCTGCCCCCGCAGGTCCTCGATCAGCGCGAGGCGCGCGAGGTGGTCCTGCCCGTAGTGCCCGACCCGGCGCGGACCGATCCGGGGCGGCGGCAGCAACCCCCGGGTGCCGTAGAAGCGGAGGGTGCGCACCGTGACCCCGGCCCGTGCCGCGAGCTCGTCGACCGTGAGCGCCGGCCCGGCCGTCACGGTGTCCCTCTCGCTCGTCATGCCCTCTCCCACGCCTTCCCGGCTGTCACCCGCACCACGCCACTGGTGAAACAGTATTGCTGTCTCACCAGTGGTGTGAAAGAGACGGTGGGCCCGCGTCCGGGGGGACGACCGTGCGCGCGGGGGAGCGGGCGCCCGCACCCACCGGCCGGGCCGTCGGCAAACCTCCCTCCCACGCGAGGGGCCGGGACGCGTCTCCGGACCCCCGCCGCGCACCCCACGTACCCTTTCCCCGTGCCAGCCTCGCCCCTCCACCACGTCGCCGTCCTCGTGCTCGAAGGCGCGAAGCCCCTCGACGTCGGCATCCCCGCGCAGGTGTTCACGACCCGCGCGAGCATGCCGTACGAGGTACGCGTGTGCGGGGCGGCGCCCGGTCTCGTGACCGGCGGCGACGGCCTGGCCTACCACGTCGCCCACGGCCTCGACGCTCTCGCGTGGGCCGACATCGTCTTCGTTCCCGGCTACCGGCACCCGGACCGGGAGGACCCGCCGCGGCCGGTCCTCGACGCGCTGACCGCCGCCCACGAACGGGGCGCGCGGCTCGCCGCCATCTCCACGGGGGCCTTCGCGCTCGCTGCCACGGGCCTGCTCGACGGAAGGCGCGCCACCACGCACTGGCACTACACACGGGCCCTCGCGGCGAAGCGTCCGCTCGTCCGGGTCGACGCGAACGTGCTGTTCGTGGACGAGGGCAGCGTCCTGACCTCGGCCGGCGCCGCCTCGGGCATCGACCTGTGCCTGCACATCCTGCGCGGGGACCTCGGGGTGTCCGCGTCGAACCACGCGGCCAGGCGCCTGGTGGCGGCCCCGTACCGCAGCGGCGGTCAGGCGCAGTACGTGCCGCGCAGCGTGCCCGAGCCGCTCGGCGAGCGGTTCGCCGCCACCCGGGAGTGGGCGCTGCACCGGCTCGGCGAGCCCCTCACCCTCGACGTGCTGGCCCGCCACGCGGGGGTGTCCCCGCGCACCTTCTCGCGGCGCTTCGCCGAGGACACGGGATACACGCCGATGCAGTGGGTCATGCGGGCCCGTGTCGACGTCGCCCGTGAGCTGCTGGAGCGTTCACAGCGCGGCATCGAGCAGATCGCCGCCGAGGTCGGCCTCGGCACCGGCGCGAACCTGCGGCTGCACTTCCAGCGCATCCTCGACACCACGCCGAGCGAGTACCGGCGCACCTTCGCCCAGGGGCGATAGCCCCCCTCCACCCCCTGGCGAAATCCTTACGGACCCTGGCGATCACGCCGCTGTCACCGGCGGACACCACGCGGGAGCCTGGAGGTGAAGCCGCAGGGACAGAAGGAGCACCACTCATGACTCGCCTCGCCATCAACGGATTCGGCCGCATCGGGCGCAACGTGCTGCGCGCCCTGCTGGAGCGCGACAGCGACCTGGAGATCGTCGCCGTCAACGACCTCACGGAGCCCGCCACCCTCGCGCGGCTGCTCGCCTACGACACGACGGCGGGCCGGCTCGGCCGTCCGGTCACGGTCGACGGGGACGCCCTCGTCGTCGACGGCCGCCGGATCACCGTGACCGCCGAGCGTGAACCGGCGCGGCTTCCGTGGGCCGCGCTCGGTGTCGACCTCGTACTGGAGGCGACCGGCCGTTTCACCTCGGCCAAGGCCGCCCGCGCCCACCTCGACGCGGGCGCGAAGAGGGTACTGATCAGCGCGCCCGCGGACGGCGCCGACGTCACCCTCGCCTACGGGGTGAACAGCGACACCTACGACCCGGCCGCGCACACGATCGTCTCGAACGCCTCGTGCACCACCAACGCGCTCGCGCCGCTGGCCTCGGTGCTCGACGATCTCGCGGGCATCGAGCACGGCTTCATGACGACGGTGCACGCCTACACGCAGGAGCAGAACTTGCAGGACGGCCCGCACCGCGACGCCCGCCGCGCCCGCGCGGCCGCCGTCAACATCGTGCCCACCACGACCGGCGCCGCCAAAGCGATCGGCCTCGTGCTGCCCAAGCT
Organism: Streptomyces sp. NPDC007088; assembly: GCF_042869355.1. Lineage (NCBI taxonomy): Bacteria > Bacillati > Actinomycetota > Actinomycetes > Kitasatosporales > Streptomycetaceae > Streptomyces > Streptomyces sp. NPDC007088. The sequence goes on along the minus strand of NZ_JBIAFO010000012.1, from coordinate 232,959 downwards.
CGACGGCAAGCTGTCGGGTGACTCGATCCGCGTGCCGGTCCCGGTGGGATCGATCGTCGAACTCAACACGACCGTCGCCCGCGAGGTGACGCGCGAGGACGTCCTGGCGGCGTACCGCGACGCGGCGAACGGACCGCTCGCGGGGGTGCTGGAGTACTCGGAGGACCCGCTCGTCTCCTCCGACATCACGGGCAACCCGGCCTCCTCGGTCTTCGACTCGGCGCTCACCCGCGTCGACGGCCGCCACGTCAAGGTGGTCGCCTGGTACGACAACGAGTGGGGCTTCTCGAACCGCGTGATCGACACGCTCGAACTCCTCGCCGCCGGCTGACGGGGGGCCGGGGCGGGACGGCCCGCGCGAGGGCCGCCTCGCCGGCACCGCCCGTTCGCGCCGCGGGGGGGCCGGCCCCCCCCCCCCCGGGCCCGGCGGGGGCCGGGCCCCCCCCCCCCCGGCGGGCCCGGGGCCCCGGGGGGGGGGGGCCCCCCCGCGGC